>CAINCM010000176.1 GCA_903847005.1 uncultured Chloroflexota bacterium
CACCTCGAAGACGCCGCCAACGGTGTTTCCCGCCTCGCGCGCCTCATCGATGCGAGCGATCATGCGCGCTTCAGCGGAAGGATCGGGGCATCGGAGCGGGCTCTCCTCCGATGCTTCGCGCGAGCGCGTGCACTCGCTCGGATCTACGGCCACACCGCCAACCTCTGCGGTGAACGACCAGATCTCCACGCCGAGGGCGCGCAGGAGCGCCTTTGCCACGCCGCCCGCGGCGACACGCGCCGTGGTCTCGCGCGCGGAGGCACGCTCGAGCACGTTGCGCACGTCATCGAAGCCGTACTTCAGGGCGCCCGCCAAGTCGGCGTGGCCCGGACGCACGCGGGTGACGGGGATCGCCCGCTTCGTCCCCTCGGCCGCGCTCGCAGCAAGTTCCGCCGCCTCTGCGGCGCTGAGGGGCTCCACCTGCATCACGCGTGTCCAGTTCTCCCAGTCGCGATTCTCGACGAGGAGCAGGATGGGGGAGCCGAGGGTGAGGCCGTGGCGAACGCCGCTGCGGATGCGCGCGTGATCCTGTTCGATCTTCTGACGAGCCCCGCGCCCGTAGCCGCCCTGGCGTCGCTTCAGGTCGACGTCGATGGCCGCTTCGGTCAGCGGAACGCCGGCGGGCATCCCCTCGACAATGACGCCGAGCTCGGGTCCGTGTGACTCACCTGCGGTCAAGAATCGAAAGCTCACGTCGTCGCTCCTTCCCCAACGGACGACCCGCCCGTCACTTGAGATGATGCCGCGGCGGCGGCCAGTGCGTCACGCATGATGCTGATCGGTGCAGGTCGGCCCGTCCAGAGCTCGAACGAAGCGGCGCCCTGGAGGAGGAGCATTTCAAGTCCGTCGGTCGCTTCGGCGCCCGCGGTTCGTGCGTTGCGGACCAGCGCGGTGCCTCCCCGTGCGTAGACGGCGTCCACGACGAACTGGCCCTCGCGGAATGCGGCGGCAGGGAGCGCGGGGGCGTCGTTCGGCGAGAGACCGAGACTCGTGGCATGGATCACGATCCCCACGCGCGCCGCCTCCTCGACAAGAATCGATTCGTGCCAAGGAACGGCGCGGATCGCAAGGTGCGGCCACGACTTCTGCGCGGCGGCCACGACCTGTTCGGCACGGCGAAGGTGTCGATTCGTGATGCTGATCTGCCCCACCGCGGCGGAGACGAGCGCGGCAACAGCGGCGCGCGCCGCTCCGCCTGCGCCGAGGATGAGAGCGGCACGCGGCATGCGGCGTCCGTCGAGGAGTCCGCCGAGCGCCCCCCGCAGGCCGGCGATGTCGGTGTTCCGTCCCACGAAGCGACTCCCTGCGCGCGTGATCGTGTTGACTGCGCCGATCGTTGCGCACTCTTCCGTGATGGAATCAAGGTGTGCTGCGATCGTCTCCTTGTGCGGAATCGTGACGTTGGCGCCGATCACATCCGCGTCTGCGCGCAGTGCAGCGACGGCCGCGGCGAGTCCCTTCGGGGGAACGTCCATCAGCTCGTAGCGGACGGGGAGCCCGACATGGTCGAACGCGGCCTGCTGAAAGGCGGGTGAAAGGCTCTGCTTCACCGGGCGTCCC
>CAINCM010000177.1 GCA_903847005.1 uncultured Chloroflexota bacterium
GCAGTTGTAATCTGTTGGGTACGTCTTCAACTTGGCGCCTTCTGGTGCCGCGTTGTACTGGATCACGACGGTGCTCTCTGCGAACCCGCCCTCGATCCAGGTGGAGTGCGTGGTGCTCTCACCTGCGCAGATCGTCTTGCCGGCAAGATCGGCAACCGTGGTTGCGGTCGAGTCCGTTGGGACGAGCAGGTAGCCCGACTCGTAGAAGTACGGATCAGCGAAGTCCACCACGAGCGCGCGCTCTTCCGTCTGCGTCATGGAGCCGATGGAGATATCCCATCGTCCGCCCCAGTTGCCGGCGGTGATTGCCGACCAGTCTGGCGTTGCCCACTCGATCTCCACGCCGAGCCGCTTCGCGACCTCGCGGGCGGTGTCGGAGTCGAAGCCAACATACTCGCCGTTCGCATCGAGCGACGAATACGGTGGGTAGGCAGGGTCGGTCGAGACGACGAGCGTGCCCGTATCGCAGACCTTCCAGAGAAGGGTGCCGGTCACATCCTCGCCGAGGGCGAGCGCCTGTGCGCAGTAGGAGCCTTCTGGGAAGCGAGCCTCTGTGCTCGCGACCGGCTCGGTTGCACCACCGCAGGCGCTCGCCACAACGGCGGCTCCGGCGATCAGCGCAAGGAGTGCTGACTTGATTCGCATCTCGTGCACCTCATATACATCCGGCCCGGGTGCCCTGCGGGCACCCGTGCACCGTCTGGCAATCATCCCACCGCACGCTCAAGCGGGCTAGAGCGGTTGCGGAGCGTGCTGTCCTAGGCGGAGCGTGCCGCGTGCGGGGGAGGCTGCTGCCCTAGGATGCAGGCGTGAGCACGCGCGCCGCCCCAGGGGAGATCCAGAGCGTCCTCGGGCCGGTCGCTCCAGACGACCTCGGCTTCACCCTCCCCCACGAGCACACCAAGGTGACCCTCTGGCACATCCAGGGGCGGTGGGATTACTGGGAGCTGATCGGCGAGGAGCCGCGGATCGTCGAGGAGCTCGCCGCCTACAAATCGGCAGGCGGGCGCGCACTGGTCGACCTGACCCTGGATGGCATCGGCAGGGATCTCCCGCGCCTTGCCCACCTCTCCAAGGCGACGGGGCTGCACATGATCGGCGGGTCTGGCTGGTACCGCACCGCCTACTACCCGCCCGAGGCGCGCATCGACACCCGCAGCACGGACGACCTGGCCGATGCGATCGTGAGCGAGTTCCTTGACGGCGTCCCTGGACCGAACGGTCCGGTACGACCAGGGATCATCGGTGAGATCGGAACGGACAAGCCGTGGGTCAGCGCGCAAGAGGAGCGCGTCTTCCGCGCCGCAGCTCGCGCCGCGCAACGCACCGGCGCCGCGGTCACCACGCACGCCGCGCAGAGCGCCGTCGGCCTTGCTCAGCTCACCATCCTCGAAGACGAAGGGCTCGATCCGGCGCGCGTGGTCATCGGACACACAGATTCGTGGCCGCGCATCGAATACTGGCGCGAGATCGTGACACGCGGTGCAACGCTCGAGGCCGACTTCCTCGGCATGAACTTCACGCCGCTGGAGCGCGCGGGCGAACCGAAGGTGATCGATCTGTTGAAGCGTCTCTTGGACGAAGGATTCGAACAGCAGATCATGCTGAGCCAGGATGTCTGCCACGATTCGCAGCTGCTCTCATACGGCGGCAACGGATACACGTATCTGCAGACAAC
>CAINCM010000178.1 GCA_903847005.1 uncultured Chloroflexota bacterium
CGCTCGGCGCCTGTGGCTCGTGTGGCAGAGTCTGCGCCACGCCGCTCGAGCAACCGCACGCCAGCAACGGCACCCGCCCTCCGCCGCTGAACGCTCAAGCCAGGTCGGACACCGAGTGGGGCTTCGCCGGGAGCGAACGGTCGTGCGCCGCTGATGTTCCGCAACCTCCTCTTGCTGCGGTCGCTCATCGACCGTCCGCCCGTTGCGCAATCGCCGTGCGGACCAGGTGCAGTGAGAGATCCGCGAAACTCATGCCGTGAGCAGCGAGCAGCGCCGGAAAGAGTGAGATCGGTGTGAACCCTGGAAAGGTGTTGACCTCCGAGATGTACCACGCGCCGCTCTCTGGTCCAGAGGCGCGCACCAGGTAATCCATCCGCGCCAACCCCCTCCCGCCGAACGCGCGAAAGAGAGTAGTTGCCGCCTGTTGAAGCTCCGACCGCAGCGCCTCGCTCAGCTGAGGGCTGACAGTGGTGGTTGACACGCCGCTGACATACTTCGCGTCGTAGTCATAGAACTCGCGACCTGGAAACACTTCTCCGGGACCGTATGCGCTCACAGAGCCGTCGGGCGCCTCGAGGAGTGCGATCTCGAGTTCTCTCGGGTGCTCAAGATAGGGCTCGAGGAGGGCGTGCTCGCCATAATCCAAGGCAAGATCGACGGCGGCCGCCCACTCCTCGCGATCCCGCGCGATGCGCATGCCGATCGATGAACCGTGCGCAGTCGGCTTGCCGATCAGTGCGCCGCCGTCGCTCTCTCGGGCTGCAAACGCGGCGATCTCATCGAGGGTCGCCCCTCGGTCCTGCGTCCAATCGCGCGCGGTGACCACCATGTGCGGCAGCGTGGGGATGTTCAACGATCGAGCGAGGCGCTTGAACGCATCCTTGTCCATGCCGAGACGCGCAGCGGCCGGTGCAGCGCCCACGTAGGCGACGCCCGCCGCAGCGAGCGCCTCCTGCACGGGCCCCGATTCGTCTCCCGGACCGTGAAGCGCAGGAATGTACACGGCGTTCGGCCGATCGCGGAGCACCTCTGCGAGGAGTTCTCGGAGCGGACGGAAGTCCGCATCGGTGAGCGAGGCGGCGTCGCGTTCGCTCGTGTACTCGTGCGGAGGACGCGCGCCGCGCAGGTGGCCTTCTGGGAGCAGCGCTGCGACGCCTTCCCGCGTGATCAGCAGCTGTGCGACCGAGAGGCCGCGCTCCATCAGGGACGCGGCAATCGCGCTCCCGGACACAACCGAGATCTCGGCTTCGGCGCTCACGCCACCGAAGATCGTCACGACGTTCGGGAGGCTACCGTCGTCGCTCATGCGGGCTCCTCTCCGATGAACTGGATCTCCGATGTGAGGGTGATGCCGGCCCGCGCCTGCACCTCGCGGATGCAGAGGTCGTGCAACCCGCGAATCTCCGCTGCGGTGGCACCGGACCGATTGAGGATCCAGTTCGCATGCATGGCCGAAATCTCTGCGCCGCCGAGTGCCCGCCCCTTCAAGCCCGCCGCCTCGATCAGGGCTCCTGCGCTTGGGCCCTCTGGTGGATTCTTGAACACACTCCCTGCGCTTGGGATGCCGAGCGGCTGATGCTCGCGTCGCCAGCGGCGGATCTCCTCCAGCTGCGCCTTGATCTTTGCGGGTTCACCTCTCCGCAGGAGCAGGGTGGCTCCGAGAATGACCTCTCCTCTTCCGATCGCCTCCTTGAATCTCGAGTGACGATACGAGAGGTTGAGCGCGTCAGGGCCAAGCTCCTCTTCGCTGCCATCCGGTCGCATGATCACCACGCGTTGCAGGATCTGCGACATTTCACCGCCGTGCGCGCCCGCATTGGCCCAGATCGCACCCCCAAGGTTGCCGGGGATCGCGAGGGTGAACTCGGCACCGGTGAGACCCGTCTCGGCGGCGAGCGTGGAGAGTTTCGCCATCGAGAGCCCCGAGTCGGCGCTCAGCGTTGCCGAAGCGGCATCGATCGTCACATCGGCACTGCGGTTCAGCAGGACGATGCCTCGAATGCCCGCGTCGCTCACCACCACGTTGCTGCCGCGACCGAGGATCCTCAGCGGCCAGCCCTTGCTCTGTGCGAGGCGGACGACACCTCGCAGCGTGAAACGATCGCGCACGGTGACGAGAAGGTCTGCAGGTCCGCCGACGCGCATCGTCGTGTGGGCGGCGAGGAGCGCATCGCGTTCCGCGCGAAGCCCGACTCGTCGCTCGATCTCCCGTGCCGCCTCATCTCGCGCCGCCCAGGGTGCGTTCGTCATCGGCGCCTCGCAAGACGAGTGAGGATCTCTGCAACCTCTCGGGCCGCCTCTGGCCGAGCGAGCGACGCCGCCGCCGCACCGACTCGCTGTCGAGCCGGCGCGGGAGTGAGTTTCTCTACTTCGCGCTGCAACAGGTCAGGAGTGAGCGCTGCGTCGTCGACAACGATCGCACCGCCCACCGCAGCAAGTTCCTGCGCGTTTGCTCGCTGGTGTCCGCCCGCATGCGGATACGGCACGATGATCGAAGGGATCCCCAGTGCGGCGGCTTCCGCGAGCGTGGATGCCCCTGCGCGCCCGAGCAGCAGATCTGCCGACACGAGCGCATCTTCCATTGCGCCGCCGTGGAGGAACGCGACGGGCAGGTAACGCGAGCGCAGCGCGTCAGGAAGCGCTGCGCGCATCTCGTCGGCGCGACCAAGACCGTCGGCCGCGACGTGGAGGACCTGCCAATCGCGCAGGAGGGCCGGAAGAGAACCCGCGAGCGCGCCCTCGAAGCGCATCACACGTTGCGAGCCCCCGAAGACCAGGAGCAGCGGAGCATCGGGCAGGAGGGCGAGTCGAGCACGCGCCGCGTTGCGCTCGCGCCCCTCGAAACTCCGGACCGGAGTGCCGGTCACGATCGTGTCCGGGCGATTCCACGGCGCACGTCCTGCCGTGGAGGGCCACGCCACGGCGCGCGCTGACGCAAGCGGCGCCATGAGGGTGTTGCTCCTCCCCGCCTGCACATTCCCCTCCCAGATCAGACTCGGTGTCCGTGTCACGGCCGCCGCGATCAACGCAGGGATCGCGATGTAGCCGCCCGTGGAGAAGAGCACATCGGGCCGAACTCGCCGCAGGTATCGGATCGCCTGCGGAATGGATCGAACGAGTGCCCACGCGTCGCGCAGGCTCGCACGGAGGCCGCCTGCACTGACTCGCAGGCTCGGTGCCGCGAGCAGTGTGAGCGGATAGCCTTCTTGAGCGACGAGCTCGCGCTCGATGCCGCGCCGGCCGCCGAGCCAGTGGATCTCAGCGACTTGCTGTTGACGTTGGAGCGTACGAGCTACGGCGAA
>CAINCM010000179.1 GCA_903847005.1 uncultured Chloroflexota bacterium
AGTTCGGGAGAGGAGGGGTCGCATGACGCTCGAGACGCCGTTCCACCCTCGGACCGCTGAACTCAACCAGGCACGCCGGTGGCGCAAGTGGTCCGGCTTCTTCATCGCCGACTCGTATTTCCCAGCGCACGACTTGGAATACCACGCGATCCGCTTCTCCGCAGCGCTCTTCGACGTCACTCCGATGTGCAAGTACCGCGTCAGCGGACCGGATGCGGCGAAGCTCGTCGACCGCGTCATCACGCGACGCGTCGATCGCATCAAGCCGATGCGTGCCATCTACACGCCGTGGTGCGATCAAGACGGCCGAGTCCTCGATGACGGCACCGTCGCACTCCTCGCCGACGGCTCGTACTTCTGGACCGCCGCGGAGCCGCAGCACGGCTGGCTCGACGCCGCAAGCGAAGGGCTCAACGTCACCATTGAAGACCTCACCGAGCGCCTCTGTGCCCTCTCGCTCCAGGGCCCCTGCTCGCGCGACGTGCTCTCCGGTGCGGTCGGTCGCGACATGTCCGACCTCCCCTTCTTCGGCCGCGCCGATGTCACCATCGCCGGCGTGCCCGTGAGCATCTCGCGCACCGGCTACTCCGGCGACCTCGGCTACGAGCTCTGGATCCCGTTCGAGCAGGCACTCCCCGTCTGGGACGCCCTCATCAAATCAGGTGAGAACTACACCCTCCGCGTCGCCGGCATGGAGGCGCTCGACGTGGCACGACTCGAAGCGGGCCTGATCATGGCGGGAGTGGACTATCACTCCAGCCGCACCGCACGACACCCGAGCCTCGCCGTCTCGCCGTATGAGATCGGCATGGATCGCTTGGTCGACCTCGACAAGCCCGCGTTCATCGGCAAACGCGCACTCATGGATGAGGTTGCCGCTGGCGGGCCTGCCAACCGACTCGTTGGCCTCGAGCTCGACCTGAACGTCTTCGAAGAGGCCTACTTGGATCTCGGCTATGCGATCGAGCACCCGCTCCGCGCCTGGCGACACGTCACGCCGCTCACGCGCAAGGGTCAGACGATCGGCCGCGCAACGAGCGGCACCTTCTCGCCGCTGTTGAAGCGCTCGATCGCGCTCGGATTCCTGCCGGCAAAACACGCCGAACCAGGCAGCAGCGTGGGGATCGAGTGGCAGATCGAGGAGTCGCGCCAGCAGATCCCTGCCACGGTGGTGCCGCTCCCCTTCTTAGACCTTCCGCGCAAACGCAGCTAGCGCACGCGCAGCTAGAGGCGCGCCGCACGCTCCACGGGAATCTCCCACGCATCGGCCACACGAGCCGCACTGAGCACGTCGCTCGGCGCACCGTCGCCCACGATCCGTCCCCCCTTCATCACGATCACCCGCGGGAAGAGATCACGCACCGTATCAAGTTCGTGGAAGATCGCCACGACGGTGCGCGCGCGATCGGCGAGTGAGACGAGGAGATCGGCGATCTCCACGCGATGCTTCAGGTCGAGGTGCACCGTTGGCTCGTCGAGCGCCAAGATCGGCGTCTCTTGTGCGAGGCCGAGA
>CAINCM010000180.1 GCA_903847005.1 uncultured Chloroflexota bacterium
CGCACCTTCTCCGCGGCAAGCGACGATCGCTCCCAGGCGCGAAGTGTCGGCGTCGACTTCATGCAGAGCTGCGCGTAGACGTAGAGCGCGTTCACCTAGGCGTTGAAGCGTGAGCTGCCGGGCCGACAGAAGTCGCGGGCGAGCGTGGGCTTCAGCGGGAAGCGTTCCATGTCGCGCGGAATGCTCAGCGCCGCCGCCTCCCCGGTGGCCGGGTCCACGGTGAGGAGCGTCATCACGTCCGTCCGCTCCGTCCCCGCGCGGTTGCGCGCCTGGTCGAGTGCCGCGTCGGCAGCGCGCGACCAGATGTACGGATAGAGCGCGCTCGCCGGCGATCCCTCCGCGCTCGCCGCATCGACCTTCGCCTCGAGGCTGCTGCAGCGCTCGGCGCCGAGCGGCGAGCCGATGCGACGACAGCGCTTGTCGCTGCCGAGGAAGAGGATGGTGTAGCGACCGTCGTCGCCGAGGAGCGCACCCGTTGCCGTCGTGTTGGTTTCGCCGGTCGTGGCCATGCGCGCGGTCTCTGCTGCAACGGAAACCGGTCGCGCGTTCGCGACGCCCGCCCAGGCGGCGGTGGAGAGGGTGATGCCGGCGAGGAGTGCGAGCGCTGCGCTGAGCGGCGCGCCGCGGTTTCCCGCGGGCGTCACATCATCACCAGTCCGCCGTCCACTCCTAGCACCTGGCCGGTGACGTACGACGCTTCGGGCGAGGCGAGGTAGATCACCGCCGCGGCGATCTCGTGCGGCTCGCCGAACCTTCCGAGCGGCGTCTGCGCCTTCACGCCATCTTTAATTGCATCTGGCAAGTCAGCAGTCAGTTCAGTCGTGATGAAGCCTGGCGCCACCGCGTTGACGGTGATGCCGCGACTTGCCACTTCGCGCGCGGTCGCCTTCGTGAGGCCGATCATCCCCGCCTTCGCCGAGCTGTAGTTCGCCTGGCCGGCGTTCCCCGCCTGACCGGAAACGCTCGTGATGTTGACGATGCGTCCGCTCTTGGCGCGCAGCATCTCCTTCACCGCCGCCTTCGTCATGTAGAAAGCGCCAGAGAGATTCGTGTCGATCACCTCGCGCCACTGCTCAGGTGTCATGCGCAGGATCAGGGTGTCGCGCGTGATCCCCGCGTTGTTGACCAGGAGGTCGACCTTGCCGAACGTCTCGATCGCCTTGGCAACCACGGCGGCGGCGGCATCCGGATCGGCGGCATCCGCCTGGATGGCTACCGCCCTGCGCCCCTTGCCGCCGATCTCTGCAACGACGGCGTCCGCAGCGGCGGTGTTCCCCTTGTAGGTGATCAAGACATCGGCGCCGGCATCGGCGAGCGCGAGCGCAATGGCACGGCCGATCCCGCGTGCGCCACCGGTGACGATCGCCGCATAGCCCTTCAACTCAAACACCGCGTCCCTCCTCTCTCCTGCGTCTCGATCCCAGTCTACCTGCGGCGAACATCGAGAAACGCGCGCAACACGGCGGGTGGTTGATCCGCCTTTGCGCCGCCCTCGGGTCGCACCACGCGAACCGTGCTCGGGTCCACGTTGGCGGCGCGCGTGCCGCGAGCGGGATCGGCACCCCAGCGCGTGACGAACGCGCCGGAGGTGTAGCCGCCACCGAACGCCACGGTGCAGAAGACGTCGCCGGGCGTGAGGCGACCGGCGGCGACCGCCTCGGAGAGGGCGATCGGGATGCTCGCCGCCGAGGTGTTTCCGTACCTGTCGAGGTTCACGAAGATCTTCTCCATCGGGTAGTTGATCGCCTTGGAGACATGCTCGATGATGCGAATGTTCGCCTGGTGCGGAATGACCAGGTCCACCTGCGCGGGCGTGAGGCCCGCGCGCTCGATCGCCGCGGTCGCAACCGCCGCCATGGTGCGCGTGGCGTAGACATCGGTCTTTGCGCCGTCCATCTTGATCAGCGGGTCGGCCCCCTCGCCCACGCCGCCAGGGATCCAGAGCGCATACGCGCCGCTCGGATCCGCGGAGAGCTCGAAGCTGAGCGTCCCTGGACGCGTCGTCCCCTCCTGTCCCTCTTCGAGGTCGAGTGCCTCCAAGACGATCGCCCCCGCGCCATCGCCGAAGAGGACGCAGGTGGAGCGATCGCTCCAATCTACCGAGCGTGAGAGTGTCTCCGCGCCGATGACGAGCGCACGCTGACCGAGTCCCGCGGTGATGAACCCGTGCGCCACGGCGTAGGCGTAGGCGAAACCGGAGCAGGCGGCGGAGAGGTCGAAGGCTGCGGCGCGCGTGCTCCCCAACGCGCCCTTGATCAACACTGCGGTGCTCGGCATCAAGTGATCCGGTGTGAGTGTGGCCACCACGATCAGGTCGACCGGATCGGCGCTGAGCCCCGCAACGGCGAGCGCGCGCGCCGCCGCGAGCGCACCCATGGCGGCGGTCGTCTCGCCCTTGGATGCGATGCGGCGCTCGCGGATCCCCGTGCGCGTCGTGATCCA
>CAINCM010000181.1 GCA_903847005.1 uncultured Chloroflexota bacterium
CTCTTGCTGGTCGTGGGTCACGTAGATGAAGGTGATGCCCACTTCGCTCTGGATCGCCTTCAGCTCGATCTGCATCTCTTCGCGGAGCTTCAGATCCAGGGCGCCGAGTGGTTCGTCTAGGAGCAGCACGCGCGGGCGGTTCACCAGCGCCCGAGCGAGTGCCACGCGCTGACGCTGACCACCGGAGAGCTGCGCCGGTCGGCGCGCATCGAACCCTTCGAGACGCACCATGCGGAGCGCATCCTTCACGCGCACCGCGCGTTCCGCCGACGGAACCTTCCGCACTTCGAGTCCGTATGCAACGTTCTCTGCAACGCTCATGTGCGGGAAGAGCGCGTAATCCTGGAAGACCGTGTTGACGTTGCGCTCGAACGGTGGTCGGTCCGTGACATCTTCGCCGTGGAGATAGATGCGGCCCGCCGTCGGCCGCTCGAATCCTGCGATCATCCGCAGGGTGGTGGTCTTCCCGGAGCCAGAGGGTCCGAGGAGCGAGAAGAACTCTCCATCGCGAATCTCAAGGTCGATGCCGGCAACGGCGGCGGCGTCGGTGCCGCTGCCGAACTGCTTGGTGAGACCTTCAAGGCGAATCGCCAGAGCGTCTGAAGCGGTGCCGTTCATGGCGCGCAGCCTATCAGGCGCGTGCGGGCGACTTACGGGAGCGCACCAAAACGGTGCACGGCTCGCTCATGCGCGGCGGCGATCTCCGTGGGGAGCCCTGCAAACTGCGCGAGGTGTCCGGTCCGCTCATGCATCTCGCGCTCCCATCGCTTCGGATCGACGCTGAGCAGATCTGCGAGATCGGCGGCTGGGAGGGAGAGGCCGCGGAGGTCAAGCTCCTCCGCCTTCGGCACCGCGCCAACCGGCGTCTCTTGACCGCTCACTCGACCCGCGGCGTAGGCGAGAAGCCAGAGGAGTGGGCGCAGGTTATCTCCATACCCGGGCCATAGGTAGCGCCCATCCCGTTGGCGAAACCAGTTCACATGTGCGAAGACCGGCGCTTCGCGAACGTTCGAAAGCGTAGCGAGCCAGTGTCGCGCGTAGTCGCTTTCTCCATATGACATGAACGGCCGGAGCGACATCGGGTCGTAGCGCAGGATGCCCTCCTTCCCTTCCGCCGCCGATGTTGCCTCTGCGCCGAGGGTGAGCCCGTCGTAGATGCCGTCGGCCGCAGAACGCGTCGCGCGGATGAGGGGCTCACGATCGCGCACGCGTCCACCGAAGATGATCGCGTCGACGGGGACGCCGGCGGCGAGGTCCACCTCATCGCTGATGTTCGGGATGTTGCCGAGCGCGGTCGTGAACCGACTGTTCGGGTGCGCCCACTCGCCTCCCGCCGCACCGCTGCGCTGTTCGGCAACTGGACGCTCGCTGATGAGCGCTCCGCGCCAGTCCCGCCAGCCGGCGAGGTCTGCTGGCGGCTCGGGCGTGAGTCCCTCCCACCAGACATCGTGCGTGATCTCGTTGTAGGCAACGTTGGTGAAGAGGGTCCCCATCCCCGCACCGATCGCGGCGATCGCGTTCGGATTGGTCGTGGGATTGGAGTTTCGCGCAACACCGAACACCCCCGCTTCGGCGTTGAATGCCATCAGGCGGCCGGTGCCCTCGTCGACGTAGAGCCAGATGACGTCGTCGCCGAAGAAGCGCACGTCGTATCGACCCTCGAGGCCCGCAGGGGGGACCATCATGGCGAGATTCGTCTTCCCCGATGCGCTCGGGAACCCGCCGCAGATGTACTTGGTGCTCCCCGATGCTCGGTCGTGCACGCTGATCAACATAAACTGCTCAGCGAGGAATCGACCGCTCTTGTACCCGTCGTACGACCCTTGCCGCAGGCCGTGGGCGATCTTCGCGAGGAGGGCATTGCCACCGTACGAAGATCCGAAGTGGAGGATCAGTCGCTGGTCCGCGACCGTCA
>CAINCM010000182.1 GCA_903847005.1 uncultured Chloroflexota bacterium
AAGAGCGCGTTGAGCGGCGTGAGTCGTGGGCTCCCCGCACTCGCGGCGAGCCGCGAACTACAAGATCGCGCCAGCGCCATGGGCTACGACTGGCCGACGCTCGACGGCGTGCGCGAGAAGTTTGCCGAAGAGGTGCAGGAGTTGAACGAGGCGCTGGAGAGAGCGGGAGGCCCAGACACCATCACGGGGCGGCCCGCCGCGAGCGCCGAAGCACTTCGCGCCGCCCAAGACGAGCTTGGCGATGTGATCGCCGTCCTCGTGAACCTCGGTCGACGCAGCGGCATCGACGCGGAGGCGGCACTTCGCGGGGCGAACGAGAAGTTCCGGCGCAGGTTCGGCGAAGTGGAGCGGCGTGCCGCAGCGCGCGGGATTGATCTAAAGTCAGCAGACTTCGCCACACTGGATACGCTCTGGGACGAGGCAAAGGCGGCAGAGCGGGCAGGCGAGCTGCCACCAGCAAGATAAGGAGAGCAGAGCATGGGCATCGGCAGCGCCAGTGGACCTCGCGGCGACGGCCGCGCGCCAGATCAGATGCGCGCGCTCAGCGCGGAGCTCGGCGTGCAGAAGTGGGCCGAGGGCTCGGCGATCATCACCGTGGGAAACACCGTGGTGATCTGCTCCGCCAGCGTCGAGGATCGCGTGCCGCCGCACTTGCGCGGCAAGGGGACCGGCTGGATCACCGCGGAGTACAGCATGCTCCCGCGGGCAACGAACACGCGCTCAGATCGAGAGGCGGTGCGTGGGAAGCTCGGCGGTCGCACGCATGAGATCCAGCGTCTTATCGGTCGCTCGCTGCGCCAGGCGGTCGACTTGACCAAGCTCGGAGAGCGCTCCATCTTGATCGACTGCGATGTGCTCGTCGCCGACGGCGGCACGCGCTGCGCAAGCATTACCGGCGGCTGGATTGCGCTCGCCCTTGCGATGCGCGCGAAAAAGCTCGACCAGCATCTGACGCGGAACATCGCCGCGATCTCCGTGGGCGTGGTGGACGGACGCCCCGTGCTCGACCTTCCCTACGAAGAGGACAGTCGCGCCGAGGTGGATCTCAACGTGGTCGCCACCGAGAGCGGACACTATGTGGAGCTCCAGGGGACGGCGGAGCAGGAGCCGTTCCACCGCGACGCGCTGGACGCCATGTTGAAGCTTGCGGACAAAGGGATCGGCGAGCTGATCCGCTTCCAGCGCGCAACCGTAGACGGCGCGCGCTGACGCACAGCAGGTGCGCACGCTCCTCGTCGCCACGGGTTCGGCACACAAGCTCGAGGAACTACAGCGACTCTTTCGCGGCCTCCCGTTGACGCTGCGGACCCTGAGCGACCTGAACATCGTGCAGGAGGCGCCAGAGAGCGGCGCGACGTTCGAGGAGAACGCGCTCCAGAAGGCGCACTTCTACGCGGCGGCGAGCGGCGAGTGGACGCTTGCAGACGACTCGGGCCTCGAAGTGGATGCGCTCGACGCTGCGCCAGGCGTCTACACCCGTCGGTACGCGGGACCAGAGGCAACAGATCAGCAGAACTACGAGAAGCTGCTGCGCGAGCTTCGCGGCGTCCCGCGTGACGCGCGCACCGCGCGCTTCGTCTGCTGCATGGCGCTGGTGGACCCGGCGCCAGGCGGACGTGCGCCACGGACCTTTCGCGGCGAGCGACGCGGCCACATCACGGAGGCACCGCGCGGCGCAAGTGGATTCGGATACGACCCGGTCTTCGAAGTCGACGGGCGCACCATGGCCGAACGACTTCCGGACGAGAAGGACCAGCTGAGTCATCGCGGCG
>CAINCM010000183.1 GCA_903847005.1 uncultured Chloroflexota bacterium
AGCATCGGCATCCTGCACTTCGACGCGCACGCCGATACATCGCCTGATGGCTACGGTTCGCTGCACAGTCACGGCTCACCGATGCGTCGGCTGATTGAATCTGGCGCCGTGCAGGGGAAGAACTTCGTACAGGTCGGGCTCCGCGGCTACTTCCCAGATCGCGAGACACTCGACTGGATGCAGGGCCACGGGATGCGCACCCATCTCATGACGGAGATCGAAGAGCGCGGCGCAGAGGCGGTCATCCACGATGCGATCGCGGAGGCGCTCGACGGTCCGGACGCGGTATGGATCAGCGTGGACATCGATGTGGTGGATCCTGGCCTCGCCCCTGGAACCGGCACGCCGGAACCCGGCGGGATGCTCACACGCGAGCTGTTGCGCGCGCTCCGCCAGATCGCGGCTCGCGTGCCGATTGCGGGCATGGACATCCTCGAGGTGTCTCCGCCATACGATTGGGCGGAGTCCACGGCGATGATCGCGAACCGCGCCGCCCTCGAAGTGATCAGCTCACTCGCGAAGCGGAAGGCAGCCGGCGAGAAGATTCGCTGGGAGCCGGGACGCTGAGTTCGCTCCTGAGGAGGCGGCTCCTCAACGACGAGGGTGACCTCAACGCCGGCGCGCAAGACGATCGTACGTTCTGGCGCGCTCTTGCAAGTGAGACCAGCGGGCCCATCGTCGAACTCGGCTGTGGCGCGGGGAGGATCCTCCAGGCACTCGAGGCCCGTGATCGCCGCCTGATCGGCCTCGATCGCGACCCTGAAGCGATCGCACTGGCGCGCGAACGTCTGCCGTCGGCAGAGTTGCTACAGGTCGACCTCCTCCACTGGCTGCCACCCGAAAGCCTTGCTCGGAGCGCAGGGTTGGTCATTGCGGGTGGCGATCTTCTCCCGCTCCTCTTGGACGAAGGGGAGTTGCGGCGACTCATGGCTCTCGCCGCTCACCTTCTGGCGCCCCACGGCGTGTTCGCCATCGACGCCACTCGGATCGATCCCGAACTCCTGCAGGCGGCTGTCGGAGATGCGGCCTGGGCAGAGGATGTGCGCTGGCGCGCCGACGACGGCGCCGAGATCACGCGCCAATCGCGACTCTCGCCCGACCGATTCGGGCGCGATCGTGTGGCGCAACTCGAGATCCGGCACGCGCGGTCGGGTCCAGGTGGCTACGTGGACGCGCGCGCGCCGTTCAGCGTGCGCGCGTGGAGCGGTGAGGAGGTGGCCGAGGCGGCGCGTGCTGCTGGTCTCACGGTAGCCACGCGCCTAGAAGAGGATCGGCTTCGCTGGCTGCTACGGTCTACACATGCCTGATGCGCGACCGATCGGATTCTTCGACTCTGGCGTCGGCGGACTCACCGTCCTTCGTGCGGCGCAAGGACGGCTCCCCGGTGAGTCGACTATCTACATCGGAGATACCGCACGGCATCCTTACGGCACGCGGACGGATGCCGAGGTGCTCGCATTCTCCGAAGAGCTCGCCGACGCACTCGTGGCTCGAGATGTGAAAGCGATCGTGATCGCCTGCAACACGGCAACATCGGTTGCACTGGGCCACCTCCGCCAGCGGCACCCGGAGATCCCGTTCATCGGCGTGGTGCGTCCGGGAGCCGCCGCCGCGACGCTCGCCACGCGCACCGGTCGCATCGGCGTGATCGCAACCGAGGCAACGGTGCGTTCGGGCGCCTACTTCGCCGCGATCAAGGATCAGAACCCCGCCGTGCAGGTGCTCACACGCGCGGCATCGGAGCTGGTGCCGCTGATCGAGGCGGGTGATTTCGACGGCGCGGAACTGCGTGACGCGGTGGATCTGGTCCTCGCGCCGTTCGGTGCAACGGTCAGTGGACCCCGCGTTGACACCCTCTTGCTCGGATGCACGCACTTTCCCCTCATCAAACGGTTGATCTCAACTGCACTCGGCGAGAGCATCGCCGTGGTCGATTCTGCCGCCGCGACCGCGACGACCCTCCAGGAAGTCATCTCCGTCAACCACCTTGAGGCCCCCGGATCGACACGTGGTACGGCTGCGGATCCGGGGAGCGCCGGTCACAAGGCTCCCGAGCGGGCGGCGGTTCGCCCAACGCATCGACTCTTCACCACTGGAGATCTGGAAACGTTCAGTGCGCTCGCCGAGCGCCTCTTCGGCGAAAAGGGGCCCAAGGCGGAGCCCTTTCCGTCGGCCAACCCCTAGGGGAGCGTCGGCAGGATCGCCTCGACGATAGCGGCCGCGTTCGCAGCCGCGGTCGGAAGATACTCGTCGAATGCGGTTGGGGCGACTGCATCACCTGCGTCGCTGACACTTCTGATCACAATCCAAGGGGTGCCGAACCGGCGTGCAACGTAGGCGATCGCCGCCCCCTCCATCTCCACCAGATCCGCGCCGGTGCGCGTTGCGATCGCGTCGCGGGTCGCGCGATCGTTCACGAACCAATCACCGGTGGCGATTCGCCCGACGCTCACGGCAAAGCCTCGTGTGGCACCAAGCACGCGCGCCGCTTCCTGCGCCGACGCATGCAGCGCGGCGTCCGAACGGAGGAGCGGCTCGCCTTCGGATGGCCGGTCGCTTCCGTATCCGAAGAGAGTGAACCCGCTCGCGCTGACCGCGGCAAAGTCGTGCTGCACCACTTCGGTGCCGATCACGACATCGCCAACACGGTGTCCAGGGTGAAGTGCCGCTGCGGAACCTACGGAGATGATGCACCGAGGCCCAAGCGCGCTCGCGGCGGCAACAGAACTGGCGGCAGCGACCTTTCCCACACCGCATCGAAGGAGGGCCACACCACGTCCTCCGAGTCGGCCCGTGAGCAGGTCACCGTCTGGAATGCCCGGCATGCGCCGCTCCGCGAGTTCCGAGGAGCGCCGCTCCAGCGCGGTGCGCTCTTCTCGAAGCGCCGCTGCGATCAGGACGGGGCGTTTCTCTGCGTGCATCGGGCGAGGATAGCCGCTCAGCTCGCCTCGTCCTCGGATCGGTCAAGCGCGACGACGGCCGAGCGCATGGCGCGTGGTTCACGGCCCGCAAGGAGATCCTCTGCATCCTGGATATCAGGGTCGCGCTCGCGTTCATCGGCATCCATCGGGCCGGCGATCGCCTCAGCCTCGACATCGAGTGGGATCAGCGCGGTCTCGCCCTCCTCTGAGGAGGCGCGCACTGCGGCGACCAGACGGTGGTCGAGTGCCGGATAGAAGCCGTGGTTTCGCTCGAGTTCGATGGCGATCGCCTCGACGAGCGTCTCCTCTGTGTACGACTCGATGATTCGACCCCGCGCCTCCTCGACGGCGGCGAGGAAGTCCTCCGGGGGGATCCGTTCGTCATGCGCAAGCGTTACTCCGAGCGAGCTGTCGTCCTCCGACTCGTAGATTTCATAGAAGAACATGCGGGGGAGGCTAGCACCGCCGCGCCAGCTTTGTCGCTTGACGCGCGGTGCGCGGCGAGGCGAAACTGCAGGCATGAGGATTGGGCTGGAACGCGCGCTTCCAACGACGGCCGCGAGACTGCGGATCTTCGTGGTGCTCGTCGTTGTTCTCGCCTTTCTGCTGGTGGTCGGGCGCAGCCTGATCGGCGCGCTCGAGGTGAATGCGGAGATCTCGCGCCTGCGGGACCAGAATGCGGCGCTTGCGGTGAAGGCCGAGGCGCTCAGCGCGGAGCGCATCCTTCTCGACGATGCCGCGTTCCTCGACCTGATCGCCCGCGGCTACTCCCTCGGCTCGTCCGTGGAGCGACCGTTCGTTCTTG
Source organism: uncultured Chloroflexota bacterium (assembly GCA_903847005.1). Classification (GTDB taxonomy): domain Bacteria; phylum Chloroflexota; class Limnocylindria; order Limnocylindrales; family Limnocylindraceae; genus Limnocylindrus. The sequence goes on from CAINCM010000183.1 coordinate 3,727, forward strand.
CAGCGGATGCAGCGGAACTCCCTGCCGACGCACCCGGTTCCGCTGCTCGCCGTCTCACGGTGATCGAAGAGGCCCGTTCGCCGATCGACGCCTGGATCGAGGTCCTCTTCGGCGGTTGACGGGCTACCTTTCGGGGTCGCCGAATACGGTCCAGTGCCACGGCTTCACCGGTGCCCCGGTCAACTCGATCGCCACGTGCTTCACCTGCGTGTACTCCTCGAACGAGTAGTGGCTGAGGTCTTTGCCGAATCCAGACTGTTTGAAGCCGCCGTGCGGCATCTCGCTCATGAAGGGGAGATGGTCGTTGACCAGCACCGCGCCAAAACGCAGCGCGGCTGCCACGCGGTGCGCTCGCTGCACATCTGACGTCCAGACGCTCGCCGCCAGACCGTATGGCGTGTCGTTCGCCAACCTGATCCCCTCGGCCTCGCCGGAGAATGGGAGGGCGACCAACACCGGCCCGAAGATCTCCTGCTGCACGATCTCGCTGCCCTGCAGCGCACCCGTGATCAACGTGGGGGCGTAGAATGCGCCGCCCTCACATCCGCTCGGGCTCACGTGCGCGCCGCCCGCCACCACCTCCGCACCTGCCGCGCGCGCGCGCTCGACGAACCCTGCAACTCGATCGCGTTGCGCCAGGGAGATGAGCGAGCCCATGTCGGTCGTTGCGGCGAACGGATCGCCGAGACGGACGCTGCGCATGAGTTCGGCGATGCGAGCCACGAGCCTCTCGTAGATGCGCGCCTCGGCGTAGATGCGCGTGGCGGCGGTGCAGTCTTGCCCGGAGTTGACGATCGCTCCGACCAGTGCGCCGCGCGCGGCGCTCTCGACATCCGCATCGTCGAAGATGACGAGCGGCGCCTTGCCGCCAAGCTCTAGGTGGAGCCGTTTCAGCGTTGGCGCGCTCGCCGCCATCAGCTGCCGCCCGGTGGCAGAGTCGCCGGTGAGCGTGACCATGTCGATGCGTGGATCGGCGGCGAACTGTGCGCCGATCTTCGGCCCTGGCCCGGTGATGACGTTCACCACTCCATCTGGGAACCCGACCTCGCGTGCCAGTTCGGCGAGTCGAATCGCCGTGAGCGGCGTTGCGCTCGCCGGCTTCATGACCACCGTGTTCCCTGCGGCGAGCGCTGGCGCCGCCTGCCAGATGGCCATGGCGAGCGGGTAGTTCCATGGGGCAATGAGCGCCGCAACGCCGACGGGCTCCCTGCGAATCATCGAGGTGTGGCTGCCGCTGAACTCCGACGCGGCGCGACCCTCTGGGCTGCGCAGGACGCCGGCGAAGAAACGCAGATGATCTACCGCGGCGGGGATGTCGCCTTCGCGTCGCAGCTTGCGCGCCGTTCCCGTCTGCCAGACCTCCGCGTCGGCAATCGCATCCGCTTCGCCGGCGAGCGCATCGGCGAGACGGATGAGGAGCAGCGCGCGGTCGGCGGGAGTGATGCGGCGCCACGGACCGTCGTCGAATGCCGTGCGCGCCGCGGCGATCGCGGCATCGACGTCTGACGGTGCCGCCAGCGGAATCTTGCCGATCTGCGCCCCGGTTGCCGGGTGCCGTAGGTCGAACGTGTCGCCGCCCTGCGCGGCGCGAGAGGTGCCGTTGATCAGGAGTTGCGGCGTGAAGTTGGGCACGGCGTTCACCATCGTTGAAGGGTAGGCGATCCGTTCGCGAAGGTGTGGGAGCTGTCGCGCTAGGATGGCGCCATGAGCAGCGAGCAGCCTCCGAAGCGTCCTGAGCGCGCGGCACGCCGTGGCGCACCGAGCACACCGACGGCGGCTGCGACACCCGTCGCCCCGCATGTCGCGTCGGCGCTCGCCGCGTCGAGCCCCTGGGCCTATGCGCCGGCGCCCGAGTCGAAAGAGCTCGCCCTGATCCGTCCACGCTACGGCCTCTTCATCGATGGCCAAGAGCGAGCACCCGCGAGTGGCGAGGTGGTGATCACCTACAACCCGGCGACCGAGGAGCCGCTCGCGGAGGTGGCGAAGGGGAGTGCAGAAGATGCCGACCGTGCGATCAGCGCCGCCGA
>CAINCM010000184.1 GCA_903847005.1 uncultured Chloroflexota bacterium
AAGATCGGCGCACCTGACTGGTTCAGGCTCGGAGATCGCGACCTCGCCCTCCATGTTCACCGCACGGCGCTGCTGAAGGCGGGGGGACGGCTCACAGAAGTGAATCGGGAGCTGCAGCGGAGACTCGGCCTTGCTGACGCGCCGATCCTCATGGCGACCGACGACCCGTTGCGCACCCGACTTCGCACGGCAGAAGGTTGGATGGACTTCCAGCCGTGGTTCGTCGGCGCCCAGTCCAAGCCGGAGGTCCTCGAAGTCGAGTTTGTCGGCGCACAGGGCTCGTACATGAGCGACGAGACTGCTCAGGCGATCCGCGATGCAGAGATCATCGCCGTCGCGCCATCGAATCCGCTGATCTCGATCGCGCCGATTCTTGCCGTGGGCGGCCTTCAGGACGCGCTCAGCGCCGCCCGTGCGCGCGGCGTCCGCGTCATCGGTGTCTCGCCGATCGTTGCGGGCAAGGCGATCAAGGGACCTGCAGATCGCATGCTCGTTGCCGCAGGGCTCCCCGCCACGCCAGTCGGCGTGGCGCGCGCACTTCCAGGACTCTTCGACACGCTCCTCGTGGAGGAGAGCGACCTCACCGATGCGATTCGCGAGGCGCTCGCCCCCCATGTGCCGCGCGTCGTTGGCGCAAGCATCGTGATGCGCGACGATGCAGCGCGACTCGACCTGGCGAAGCGCCTCCTGCAGGTTGCGGAATCAGGTTCATGATCGTTGCAATCCTCCCCTTTCGCAGCGTTGCCGACTCCAAGCGACGCATGGAGAGCGCCCTCAGCGAACGGGAGCGAATGGAACTCTCCGCTCGTCTCCTCGTCCGAACGCTGGCCGCCCTGCACGACGCCCGAAGCATCGGGCGCACCATCCTGGTCTCACCAGACCCGCTCGCGCGCGAGCTTGCACGTGGAACCGGTGCCGAGGCGATCGACGATTGCGGCGTGCCGCTGAACGATGCGATCCGCCTCGGGCTGCAGCACGCCAGCGCGTCGGGCGCGTCGACCGCACTGATCATTCCCGTCGATCTTGCACACGTATCGGGCGGAGCCCTCGATGAGCTGGTTGCTGCATGGCGATCGAGCGGAGCGGCGAGCGCGCTCCTGCCGGCGCTGGATGGCGGCACCGCTGCGCTGATCACGCCCCTTCCAACCAGCATGGGCCTTCACTATGGCGTCGGCAGCGCCGCGCTGCACCTGCGCGAGCTCTCGACGTGCAGCGATAGCGTGCAGCAGCTCAGCTCTCCACTCGCCGCAGACCTGGACACTCCAGAAGACTGGCGAGACGCCGGCGCAGCCGGGCCGCGCCAGAACGTCGCCGCCCAACAGGATGGGCTGGTTGCACTTCCCGTCGACGGGCTCGGCGAAATCAAGCCGAACGACAACCTTCCAGAGCTCATCGCCGACGTGCTGCAGCGCTTCATCGGCGAACGCTCCCTTGGACCGCTCCGCACCGATGATGTGATCAGCGTCACCCAGAAGATCGTCTCCAAGGCGGAGGGCGCGATCGTCGATCTTGCCAGCGTCACGCCGCGGCCCGAGGCGGTTGCGTACGCGGAGCGGTGGAAGCGCGACGCCCGGCAGGTGGAGGTGGTGCTGCGCGAGGCAGTTCGCGTGGTGCGCATGGATCGCGGGGTGATCATCACCGAGACGGCGCACGGCTTTGTGCTGGCAAACTCCGGTGTCGACGCGAGCAACGTCGGTCCGCGCAGCGGTGAGATTGTCACCCTACTGCCACGCGACCCCGACGCATCCGCATCGCGGATCCGCGCCGCGATCGCTTCGCGCATCGGCGTTGCGCCGGGCGTGATCGTCACCGACTCCTTTGGTCGGCCCTGGCGACTCGGCATCACCGATGTGGCGATCGGCGTCGCCGGGATCGCCGCGCTCGAGGACCTGCGCGGCCAGCCTGACGCGGACGGCCGTGTGATGGCCGCTACGGTGCGCGCCGTGGCCGATCAGATCGCCGCCGCCGCCGAGCTCGCGCTCGGGAAGAGCGCCAAGCGTCCACTTGCCTTTATCCGGGGCGCGAAGCCAGCCCCCACGGATTCAGGAAGCGTCCGCGAGAGCCTGATGCCTCCCGACTGGGATCTCTTCCGCTGACCGCCCGGTGCGCAGTTCGTCCGTTGTCGCAAGCGCGTACACTTGAGGCATGACAGAGAAGGGCTTCACGATCGACTTCGGCAGCGGTGAACCATCGAACGCTCCCGTGACCGCGCCCGTTGCGACCGCGACCTCGGCTGCGGCGCCGGCGCACTCCAAGCTGCTGATCCTCGGCTCTGGTCCTGCGGGCCTCACCGCTGCGATCTACGCAGCACGCGCGCAGCTGGCGCCGACACTGCTCGCGGGATACGCGCCAGGTGGCCAGCTGATGCTCACGAGCGAGGTGGAGAACTTCCCCGGCTTTCCAGACGGAATCGACGGACCGGATCTGATGACGAAGATGCGCGCACAGGCGGAACGATTCGGCACCGTCATCGTGGACCAGGATGTCGAGCGCGTGGATCTCTCCGCCCGACCCTTCCGAGCCTGGAGCGCGGGTCGTGAGTTCAGCGCAGATGCGGTGATCGTTGCCACGGGCGCTTCCGCGATCTGGCTCGGGCTCGAATCGGAGACCCGGCTGCGAGGACGCGGCGTGAGCTCCTGCGCCACCTGCGATGGCTTCTTCTTCAAAGGCGAGGAGGTTGCGGTGGTCGGCGGCGGCGACACCGCCCTCGAAGAGGCGCTCTTCCTCACACGATTCGCCACCAAGGTGCACCTCCTGGTGCGACGCGATGCCTTTCGCGGGAGCAAGATCATGGTCGCTCGCGCGCAGGCGCACGAGAAGATCAAGATTCACCTCAATCGCGAAGTCGTCGAGGTGTTGGGAGAGAAGAAGACGGAAGCCCTCGTGCTCAAGGATACGCAGAGCGGCGCGACAGAGCGGCTTGCCGTCGGCGGCCTCTTCGTCGCGATCGGACACAAGCCAAACACCGAACTACTTGGTGGCGCGCTCCCCGTCGATGCCGCGGGCTATCTGCAGGTGAAGGCGCACAGCTCTGCCTCCGCGATCGATGGCGTCTTCGTTGCGGGGGACGTGCACGACCACCGGTACCGGCAGGCCGTCACCGCCGCCGGAGACGGGTGCCGCGCGGCGCTCGACGCCGAGCGCTGGCTCTCAGAGCAGGAGGTGTAGCTACTCCTCGCCCACTCCCACGAGGATCGCTGCCAGGGTGCTGAGCGGCATCACGACAAGCACGCCCACCGTGCCCACGAGTGATCGGACGATCTCGACGGCGACTGACTCGCTGCTGATGCGCGTGAGGACGTCCCCCGGTGCGATCAACGTCGAGACCACGAGTGGGAGTGCTGCCGCGAAGTATGCGAGCGGGAGCGTGTTGACCACCGCGGCGATGTGAGCGCGACCGATGCTGATGGCACGAGCAGCAACGACGAGTTCGGACTCTCGACGCGCACTCTGCCGCAGCTCGTCGACAGCGGCGACCTGCGTTGCCGCAACGTCGTCGACGATGCCCATGGTTCCAATCAGCGCCGCGGCAAGGCCGATGCCGCGCAGGTCGACCTCGCCACCGAGGAGCGGCATGAGGTTGAGAAGCTCCGCATCACCGGCAAAGGGGGTGAACGCAAGGAGCTGGTCGAGCAGGACGGAGAGCATGCCGACGATCGTCAAGCTCGCCGAGATGCCGAGGATCGCTGCGGTGGATCGGCGCGAGAAGCCTTCACTCACGAGCGTGGTGAGGGCACCGACGGCGAGGGCGGTTCCGCCCGCAACGAGCACCGGCGAGGCACCCGAGAGCATGGCGGGGAGCCCGAAGCGAACGATCAGGATCGTGGCCGCGAGCAACGCGATGAGGGCGCGCGCCCCGCGTGAGCCTGCCACGGCGATCACGAGCGCGGCACATGCGACGGCGAGGAGCACAAGTCCCCCGCCGCGCGAGCGATCTGCAACCGCGTACGTCACCTCCCCCGCGTCACCCGGCAGTTTGACCAGGAGAACCTCGTCGCCCGCCTTGAAGGGGATGGAGCCGGTGATCGCCTCGCCCTGCTCGACCTCGGCACGCACTCGAAGACCCGCAGTCGCTCCCTCCAAGATCTGGACGTCGACACTCCCCGAGTTCCCGCCAACCGAGTCGGTCGGAGTGGTGAGCAGTGTCGCTCGCACCAGCGTGGAGGCGCCCGGGTTTGCGGGCAGGGACCACGGGCTCGGCAGAAGCGCGAGCAGCGCGAGGAGCGCAGCTGCGGCGAGGATCGGCAGGCTGCTCCGAAGCAGGCCACGAGGCGAGTCGCTGAGCACCTGTCGAGTCGGCATCGCCCCTATGGTAGCCGCCTCATGCAGGGCGTTTACGAAGCGGCCGTAGACTCCGCATATGCAGAGTGAGCAGAGCCCCACCGCGATTCGAGTACTCCGCGAAGTCCAGCGTGTGGAGCTCGACTGGCCAGACGGACACCGCAGCTCCTACGACGCGGTGGCACTTCGCTGGCTCTGTCCGTGTGCCTACTGCCGAGGAGAGGCAGGACTGCCGGGCTGGCTGGACGCGAACCCCTCGCTCACCGAACAGCAGACAACCTTCACAGGCGGCGAGCTCATTGGGAGCTACGCACTCTGCATCTACTGGGCAGACGGACACCGCACCGGTTACTACACATGGACACTGCTGCGCAGCAACTGCGCATGTTCGGCCTGCATCGGTGCCCAACGTGCCTGAGGCCTCCGAACTCCCGCTGCGCCACGTCGTCAGTCGTGAACTCTCGGCCCTTGCCTTCAACGCCCGTGTCCTTCATGAGGCACAGGATGCACGCAACCCGCTCTTGGACCGTTTCAAGTTCCTCGGCATCGTCGCATCGAACATCGACGAATTCTTCGGCGTCCGTGTGTCCGCGATTCGCGAACAGATCGACGCGGGGGTCCAGTCCGCCGGCGCGGACGGACGCACGCCAACCGAGCAGATGGAGGCCATTCAGGCGTCGGCCGCCCTCTTGATGCACGCGGCACAGACGACCTGGGCCGACCTGACGGCCGAGCTTGGCAGCCACGGCCTCTCGATCGTGGGCTGGGAACAGATCGACCCAACCACGCAAGCTCAACTCTCGACGCGCTTCAGGCAGGAGATCTTCCCCGTCCTGACACCGCTCGCCATTGACCCCGGGCACCCCTTCCCCTACGTCAGCAGCCTCAGTCTCTCTCTCGCGGTGCAGCTGCTCGATCCAGAGCGCGGCGAGCGCTTCTTCGCACGCGTCAAGGTGCCGCAGATCCTGGCCCGGGTGGTGCAGATTGGCGACGGGCGCGCGATCCTTCTGGAGGACCTCATCCGTGCGCATGTGGATCAGCTCTTCGTTGGACACGAGCTGATCGGAGCGCACGCCTTCCGAATCACACGCGACGCAGACATCGAAGTCGAGGAGGGAGAGGCGGATGACCTCCTCGCGGCCATCGAGGAGGAACTTCGACAGCGCAGATTCGGAAAGGTCGTCCGAGTGGAGATCGAGTCAACGGCGCCACAGGAGGTGCGCGAACTGCTCCTCGCCGGTTTCGAACTCCGCTCCGACGCGCTTTCAGATGTTGACGGCGTCCTGGATCTCACCGTTTCTGGCGAGATTGCAGGGCTGCCGAAGCTTGAACTGCGCAGTGCGGCCTGGCAGCCGGTCATCCCGCAGCGAATCGCAACCGCCCCGCGCGCCAGCAACGGAGGAGCAGATCTCTTCCAAGTCATCCGAGAAGGCGACCTCTTCATGCACTACCCCTACGAGAGCTTCGACGCGAGTGCCGAGCGACTCTTCCAGCAGGCGGCCACGGATCCAGATGTGCTCTCGATCCGCTCCACGCTCTACCGAACCGGTGCCAATTCGACCATCCCCGGTCACTTGATCCAGGCGGCACGCACAGGGAAAGAGGTCGTGGTGCTCGTGGAGCTGAAGGCGCGCTTCGACGAAGCGGCCAACATCGAGTGGGCGAGAAGGCTCGAAGAGGCAGGGGCACATGTCATCTACGGCATGAGTGGTCTCAAGACGCACTGCAAGGCGACGCTCATCGCCAGACGGGAAGCGGGCGAGATCCGCCGCTATGTCCACCTCTCCACAGGGAACTACAACCCCCGTACCGCTCGGCTGTATACCGACCTCTCCCTCTTCACCGTTGATCCCGCGCTCGGAGCGGACTTGAGCGCGCTCTTCAACTACCTGACCGGGCTCTCGAAGCATGCGGACTACCAACGACTCCTCGTTGCGCCAACGAGGTTGCGCGGTGCGATCCGCGAACGCATCGCCGCCGCGGTCGACGATGCTGCCCGCGGCGGTCGGCCGTACATCGCCGCCAAGGTGAACGCACTCGTGGACACGGAGATGATCCGCCTGCTCGATGACGCGTGCGCACGTGGTGTCCGAATCGACCTTGTGGTGCGCGGCATGTGTGGCCTGATTCCCGATCCCGCACGTCACGAAGGGCGACTTCACATCCGTTCCGTGATCGGTGAGTTCTTGGAGCACAGTCGCCTCTATCACTTCGACATCGCAGGCAAGGCAGAGTGGTACGCCGGGAGTGCAGACCTCATGGATCGCAACCTCGATCGCCGCGTGGAGGTGCTCTTTCCGCTTCTCGAGCCGACCTCGATCGCACGGTCCGCGGAGGTGCTCCGGGTGCTGCTCGCGGATCAGCGCAACAGCTGGATCCTGCAGCCAGACGGTGCATGGCTCCGCCGGGAAGATCTCGAACCGGGCGCCAAGGGTGGCTCGAGCTTCGCCGAGTTCAAGCGGCTGGCGATCGAGTCTGCAGCCGCCTCGTCGGCGGAACCGAGAGCGTAGATCATGGGAGAAGAGCGAGAGCTGAAGTACCTCGCCCGTTCGGCTGAGCCGCCCGCTCTCCCCGCCGCCTGGAGCCTTGGCGCATCGCAGGGACCAGTGGAGATCCTCGACACCTATCTCGACCACGCCGCTGCGCTCATCACCCGAGGCTGGGCGCTGCGGCGGCGAGAGACGGCGGGGGCACCAACGCGCTACACCTTGAAACGAAACGCGCACCGAAGCGGTGCATACCTTGTGCGCGACGAGCTTGAACTGGAGAGCGAGGAGATCCCCGTCGAGATCATCCGAGTGATCGGCACGCAACTCGCATCGGAGTTGCACCAGGTTGCACAGATGCAGCAGCGCCGACGGAGCTGGCCCGTTCAGCGAGAGGGGAGGCTTGTCGCACAACTCACCACGGACGAGATCCGTACGGGTGGCGCAGCCTGGTGCGAGATGGAAGTCGAGTTCGTAGGTTCGCTGAGCGATCAGGC
>CAINCM010000185.1 GCA_903847005.1 uncultured Chloroflexota bacterium
ATCTCGAGATCGAATACGGCGGCGGCGATCGCGTCTTCGTCCCCACCGAACAGCTGGCGCGGATCGCGCGATACACCGGCGCAGAGGAGCCTGCGCTGAGTCGACTCGGGGGCGGTGAGTGGCGTCGCGCAAAGGAGCGCGCGAAACGCGCGGCCGACGAACTCGCCGACGAACTGTTGCGCATCTACGCGGCGCGCGAACTCGCCCACCGTCCACCGATCCACGGCGACTCGCCGTGGCTGATCGAGTTCGAGGCGGCGTTCCCCTTCCGTGAGACGCCGGACCAGCTCTCCGCCATCGACGCGGTGAAGGGAGACTTTGCCAAGGGGCGACCGATGGATCGCGTCATCGTGGGCGACGTGGGCTACGGGAAGACGGAGGTGGCGCTGCGCGCTGCATTCGCCGCGCTCGAAGCGGGTCGACAGGTGGCGCTCCTCGTTCCCACCACCATCCTTGCGTTGCAGCACGTGGAGACCTTCCGTCGCCGCCTCGCCGCGTATCCGTTCCGACTCGAGCTCCTCTCGCGCAGCATCTCGTCGGCGAAGCAGGCCGAGGTGGTGGCGGGCCTCAACGACGGCAGCGTCGACCTGGTGGTGGCGACGCACCGCCTCCTCTCGAGAGACGTCTCGTTCAATCGCCTCGGGCTGCTGATCGTGGACGAAGAGCACCGCTTCGGCGTTGCAGCAAAGGAGCGACTGAAGTCCATCCGCGCCGAACTCGATGTGATGACCCTCACCGCCACGCCGATCCCGCGCACGCTGAACCTTGCCCTCTCCGGGATCCGCGACCTCTCGACCATCGAGACACCACCGGAGGATCGTCACCCGGTGGCGACGCGCGTGGCCGAGGCGAGCCTCGAGCTGGTGCGCGATGCGCTCCTCCGAGAGCTGGAGCGAGGAGGCCAGTCGTACTACGTGCACAACCGCGTGGAGTCCATCGAGGCGGCGGCGGAACAGCTGCGCGGCGCACTTCCCGACGCGCGGATCGCCGTGGGGCACGGACAGATGGAGGAGCGTGCCCTGGAGCGCGTGATGGGCGAGTTCGTCCGCGGCGAAGTGGACATCCTGGTCTGCACCACCATCATCGAGTCGGGCCTGGACATCCCGAACGCCAACACGATCATCGTGGACCGTGCGGACAAGCTCGGCCTGGCGCAGCTCTACCAGTTGCGCGGGCGCGTGGGGAGAAGCAGTCGGCGCGCCTGGTGCTACCTCCTCTATCGGCAGGAGGAGGCGCTGAGCGAGGTGGCGCGCAAGCGGTTGAAGGCGATCTTCGATGCGGCGCACCTTGGCGCTGGGTTCCAGTTGGCGCTCGCCGATCTCGAGATCCGTGGTGCGGGCGACCTGCTCGGCGGAGAGCAGTCGGGACACATCGCAGCGGTCGGGTTCGATCTCTACTCGCAGCTCCTCGCAGAATCCGTCGAAGCGAAGCGCGCCGCGCGAGAGGGACGCGCGCCAGCACGGAAACGCTCGACAGCGATCTTGGACCTCCCGGTCACAGCACACCTGCCGAACAGCTATATGGAGGACGAGGGACAGCGCCTCGACATCTATCGCCGCCTTGGTGCGGCGCAGAGCGCCGAGTCGATCCGCTCGATCGCCGACGAGATGCGCGATCGTTTCGGCGAGCTGCCGGCGGCTGCGGATCGACTCCTCGAGGTGGCACAGCTTCGCGTCGACGCGAGCGACGCGGGGCTCGCCTCGATCGTTCTGGATGACGGTCGTCTGGTGATTCGCTACGCCGACCTCCCGAGAGGGGTCGCCGAACGCGTCCTCGCGGATCGCCCGCGCGGCGAGCTCACCTTCCAGCAGGGCGGCATCCGCACCAGCGCCCCGGCGAGTCCCGAGCGGATCTGGCATCTCGCCGTGGAGATTGTCGGAGCGCTCGCGAGAGAGGGGCGCAGGCTGGAGGGGGCCGCCGCGTCCGCCGTCCCGCTCGCGTAGACTTCCGCAGGTGAAGCCAGAACAGCTCGCATCGAAGGTCCGCACGATCCCCGACTTTCCGAAGCCGGGGATCGTCTTCCGTGACATCACCACGCTGCTGCAGGACGCGGAGGCGTACAACGCCGCCATCGAGGCGATGCTCGTACCGATCCGTGCACACAAGCCAGACGTGATCGTGGGGATCGAATCGCGAGGATTCATCTTCGGCGCACCGATCGCACACGCGCTCGGCCTCGGATTCGTCCCGGTGCGAAAGCTCGGCAAGCTTCCAGGCGAGACCATCACCGTGGAGTACGAACTCGAATACGGAAAGAACGTGCTGGAGCTGCATCGCGACGCACTCAAGCCCGGGCAGCGCGTGGTGATCGTCGACGACGTGCTCGCCACCGGCGGCACCGTCGCCGGCACGGTTCGACTGGTGGAACAGCTCGGTGCAACGGTGGTCGGCATCAGCTTCCTTGCCGAGCTCCCCGCGCTCGGCGGGCGTTCGCGCCTTCCCGAGGGGATCGTCTCGGCGATCATCCCCTTCTAACGGCGATGGGCGACACGCCCGCAAAGGAGCAGCCGACGCCGGAGCAGCCCGCCGCGCGGCGCGACTTCTTGCGGCAGATTGCAAAGGACGGCGTCAAGTCGGCAACCTCGATCCTCGGTGCCATCGGCGCGATCCGTCACGAAGCGGGTGCGCTCGCAGACGAACTTCGCGCGGCCGATCCACTCAGCGAACGGATCGCGGATGCCCCGCAGCCGACGCGTCGCGTTGCCGAAGAGGCGCTCGCCCTCCCTTCGGATGCGGGGCTGACGCCGGTCGACGCGCCTCCGCCCGCCGCCGCCTTCGCCTCGCCCGTGCGCGACGATGCGCAGGGGCTCATCCTTCTCGATGTTCGTGCACTCCCTGCGCAGATCCTCGAGCGACGAGCCGACAGTCCGGGTGCGCTCGCGGCGGCGATCAGCGCCTCCGTGATGGCGCCCGGTCCCGTCCGCGCACTCGCGGCGGGACTCTCGCTTGCGGCGGAGGATCGGGCGGCGACGCCCGCTCGCGACGCGCGGATGCAGGCGGCGGCGGCCGCCCTTCGCAACGCCGCACCGCACTCCGATTCGCTTCGCGACGAGATCAGCGCACTCCTTGCCGCAGCGCCGGGAAGCGTCGGCAGCCTCGTTGCGACACGTGCCACGGCGCGCATCGCGCGGTACAGCGAACAGGCGGAGCGTCTCGCCACGGCGCTGCGCGCGTGCGGCACCGGCGGCAAGAGCGTGGCGAGCGGCCCTGGCCTCGGTGCAACTCACTGGGGCGACCTCGCCCCCGGACACGAGGGACTGCGTCGTGCCGGCGCCGCGCAACTGCTCATCGCAACCGGACCGAGTGTCGATCCGCGCGGCGTCACACCGCTCGGCGCGCTCGACGCGGCCGATGCCGTTCGCATCGGCGTTCCCGCGGCGCTGATGAGCGAGGCACAGCTCGCACTCGCCCTCGCGCGAGGCGACGCGTGCGCGCTCCTCCTTGCAAGCGATGCGGTGGCGGACGATGGCAGCGCGCTGATCCTTGCCGGTGGTCTTGCACTCGCCGCGTCTGCGGCGGCGCGCGAGCTTCCCATCTTCCTGGTCGCAACGAGCGCATCAGAGCGGGCAGCGGATCGCGATCAGCTCGTTCGTCGAGTCGCCGAGTCGGCTGCGGGAGAGGTCAGCCTCCTCTCGCGCGCCGTTGCGGCGGGAGTCACGCTGCACGCTCCGCGCTACGAGATCCTTCCCGCGGGCGTGGCACAACGTGTCTGAGCTGCCGATCGAGGTCGCCGCAACACGCGATCGTGATCTGGTTCGCTCGCTGATCAGCGGAGATCGCTGGATCACCGCACATGCGCTCTGCGATCTCGACGACGGTGAGTTTCCACGGACGCGGTGCTACGTCGCCCGTCGAGGGGGTGAGCCGATCGCGCTCGGGATGGAGTACTCGGGGTGGGCACCGCAGCCGCTCCATCTCTACGGAGAGCCGGCTGGCGTCGCCGCGATCCTGACGCACGGGATCAAGCCACGCGCCGCCTGGGTTCCGACGCCGCTCGGTGGCGATCCGGTGCTCGACCTCCAGTACGAGACGGAGAAGCTGCACCCCATGCTGCGCATGGGCGTCGACCGGGGAACGTTCGCAAGGTACGCCGGCGACGCCGCGTCGCTCGTGGTGCCGCTCGTCCCCGCCGATGCACCGTCGCTGAATCGCCTCTACCAGCTGGGCTTTGCGGCATGGCTTCCGCCGCTCGCCGTCGCAGAGGGGCTCTATCGCGGAATCCATCGCAACGGCCGACTTGTGGCCGCCGCTGGGACGCACGTGATCGGACGCCGAGAGCGGATTGCGGTGGTGGGAAACGTGTTGACCGCATCTGGTTTTCGCGGCGCAGGGTACGCGCGTGCCACCACCTCTGCAGTGACGGAGGGACTCCTCGCATTCTGCGACGAAGTGGTGCTGAACGTGCGGAGCGACAATCCTGCAGCGGTGAAGGTGTACGAATCACTCGGATACCGCGTGAAGGCAGAGTTCGAAGAGCGGCTGGTGATTCGACGCAGCAGCATCACCCTGCCGCGCTTCCTGAGGCGAATCTTCGGCAGCGTCTAGCGACGCCAGAGGCGTCTAGCCGAGTCGTAGGGCGACCTCTACGATGCCCAGATGAGCGCACGACCGTATGCGGTGATCTTGGCGGGGGGCGGCGGCACCCGCCTCTGGCCGCTCAGCAGCCCAGAGCGACCGAAGCCGTTCATTCCACTGGTCGGCGGGAAGACGCTGCTCGCCAGCACCGTCGATCGACTCCTCCCGCTCATCCCGTATGAAGACATCTACGTGCTCGCCGTCGCGTCGCAGGCGGCGCTCGTGCGCGAGTCGCTTCCATCGCTCCCCGCAGACCAGATCGTTGCCGAGCCGATCGGTCGCAACACCGGACCCGCCCTCGCCCTCGCGGCGGCGCGCATCGATCGACCGGCGGATGCGCCGATGCTCGTCCTCCCCGCAGATCACGCCGTCCTCGATGCAGTTGCGTGGCGCAGCGCGCTCGCGGCGGCGATCGACATCACCGAGCGCGAACCTGCGGCGCTGGTGACGCTCGGGGTGACGCCGACGCGCGTCGCCACGGGATTCGGGTACATCGTGGCCGACGGCGAACGCGTCACGCGATTCACCGAGAAGCCCGACGCGGAAACGGCTCAGGCGCTGATCGCTGCGGGTGCACGGTGGAATGCGGGTACCTTCGCCTGGCGGCGCGCGGCGCTCATGAGCGGCCTGCAGCGATTTGCATCCAGCACCCTCGCGGGACTCGAGACCTATGAGAGCGTTGCGCCTGCACCGATCGACACGCTCCTGATGGAGCCCGCCGCTGCGGCGGGACTCGTCCGCACCCTCCCGCTCGACTGCGGTTGGAGCGATGTGGGGAACTGGAGGGAGTTGCGCGCCTACCTTCTGGCGAACGGCGCGGCGGATCCGAACGGGAGCATCACGATCACCACGCCGAGCGGGAAAGAGGTCATCATTGACGCGAGCGGCGCCGCGCAGATCACGCGCGGCGGGAGCGTGATCCGCATGAACCTTGTCGATGCGAGTGACGCGGAGATTCGCGCCGCCGCTGCGGCGGAGAGAGGAGAGCGATGAGCGCGGGAGAGCCGACGAAGATCCTCTTCGGGACCGATGGCTGGCGCGCCAAGATCGGCGACGAGTTCACATTCGAGAACGTTCGCCGCCTCGCAGAGGGCGTGGCGCGCGTCGTGGAGCAAGATGGGGCCACGGCGAAGGGCGTGGTCGTTGCATATGACCGACGCTTCGGCTCAGAGGACTTTGCCGTCGCCGCCGCGGAGATGCTGCTCGCACACGGCATTCCCGTCGCCTACGCCGCCACCGCGGTGCCGACGCAGATGGCGTCGTATGAAGTGGTTGCACGCGGCGCGGCGATGGGTGTGGTCATCACCGCCAGCCACAACCCG
>CAINCM010000186.1 GCA_903847005.1 uncultured Chloroflexota bacterium
AGCTCCATGAACTACCGCTCCGCCACGCTCTTCGGGATCTGCGAGGAGATCACCGGCGCGGAGAAGGTGGCGCAGCTCGACGCCTTCGTCGAAAAGCTCGTCCCCGGTCGATCCAAAGAACTGCGCGCCTCTCACGAACAAGAGCTGAAGGCGACGACGCTGCTCGGCATGAAGATCAGGGAGGCCTCGGGGAAGATTCGCGACGGAAGCGTGCACGGCAACAGCGACGATGCGCAAGAGCCGATCTGGGCCGGCGTGCTGGAGATCGAGACGCGCATGACCGGGCTGACGCCCGATGCAGAGACGCCGGTGATCGCAGCGCCGTCGAAGACGCTGGAGCAGATGATCGGGAAGAGGATCTAGTGCCGATTCGCATCGGCGCCAAGGCGATCGACCGCGCGGCACTCGTGGCGCTCGCTGCACTGGTGGCGGGGGTCTCGTTCATCGCGAGCGATCCAACCGCGACCTCTTCAGGCTGGACCTGGCTCGGCGTGGCGGCCATTCTGCTGGTTGCAAACGCAGCGCGGCTCAACGTTGGTGCGCGACCATCTGAGGCTGGCGTTGCCGTCGGCGTCGCTGCGCTGGCGCTGGGACTGCTGCGCATCACCGGAATCGTTGCGGAGGTGACGCCGCTCGCGGCGTCCGCAGCGGTGTTCTCGCCGCTGCTGCTTCTCTGGATCAGCCGCCGGCGATCTGCTCTCCGCCGTCGATCGTTATCGTATTCCCCGTCACCCAGTCCATCCCCGGCGCCGAGAGCGCGACGATCGCGCGACCGACATCGTCGGGTGTGGTGAGTCGCTTCCCCGGATGCTTCTTCATCACGACGTCGATCCACTCTTGGCTGCCGGGGATCTTGCGCAGCGCGGGCGTGTCAACGACGCCTGGTCGAAGTGCGGTGACGGTGGCACCCGGAACGAGCGCGGCGAGTTCGATCGCAAGCTGACGACAGTGCGCTTCGACGGCGGCCTTGGCAGCCGAGACCGCGCCGTACATCGGCACCGCTTTCGATGCACCTTCAGACGACGTTGCGAAGATTCGCGTCGTTGCGCCGATCAGGCCGGCGGCGTAGAGGTCCTGCACCCAGTAGACGAGCGAGTGCGCCATGACGTCGGAGGTCATGTCCATCTGCTTGCGCGTGATCGTCGGCGTGTCGCCAGACGGGAGAAACGGCTGAAGGCTGCCGAAGGCGAGCGAGTGCAGGACGATGCCGAGCTGCGGTGCGGCGCCGGCGGCGCGTGCAGCGGCGAAGCGTTCGGATAGTTGCGCGATCACCTCGGCGCGCTTCTCGTCGTCGGCGGCGTTGCCGCGGATGTACAGCGCCTCGACACCCGCCGCCTTCACCGCGGCAATGGCCGCGTCGAGCTTCTCTCCGCGCGAGCGACCGAGGTAGACGCCGCAGACGTTGTAGCCGGCCTCCGCGGCGTGGCGCGCCGAAGCCTCGCCGATCCCGCTGGAGGCCCCGAGCACAAGGGCCCAGCGCTGCACGCTCTTCTCACCCATCTCCGACCTCCTGCGCCTTCGGTTCGCTCACGCCCGTTCGGCGATCGCCGCTAGCGGTAGGGTAGCCGACCCGCACGCCGTGCCGAGCCCACGCGTACGATGCAGGGATGGACGACGCAGGCCGACTGCTCCTGATGGCAGTGCATGCCCACCCAGACGACGAGACGATCAGCATGGGCGGGACCTTGGCGCACTACGCCGCCGCGAACTCTTCCGCGCGCGGCGAGGCGACCGACGTGATCGTGGTGACGGGAACGCGAGGCGAGCTCGGCGAGATCGTCATCCCAGAGCGCGACACACCAGATGAGCACGAACGACTGGGAGAGACACGCATGGGGG
>CAINCM010000187.1 GCA_903847005.1 uncultured Chloroflexota bacterium
GCCGGGTCGTATCGCACGCCCGAGCGCTCGAAGATCTTGTCGGCGATCGCAGCACGCAGCTCGGGCGTCCCGTAGTTCGACGTGTAGTGCGTTCGACCGTTGCGCAGGCTGAGGATCGCCGCTTCGGTGATGTGGCTCGGCGTGTCGAAATCCGGCTCGCCGACGCCGAGGCTGATGACGTCCTGCATCTGGGCGGCGATATCGAAGAAGCGACGGATGCCGGATGGTGGCACCGCATGCACGCGGTCGGCAAGTGTGCGCTGCGCGAAATCGCTCATCGGACTCCTCCCAGCGCAGCGAGGCCTGTGGGGTCTTTGGCGCGCCACGGCGCATCGGCGGTGAGCGCCTCGTATCCTGAAGCCAACGAGAGGAGACCTGCCTCGCTCCATGGCGCACCGATCAGCTGAAGGCCGACCGGAAGGCCCTCGGAGAGCCCGCAGGGAGTGCTGAGGCCAGGGAGGCCCGCCATGTTCGTCGGGATCGTGCAGGCATCCGCCAGGTACATCGCCACGGGATCGCTCATCTTCGCGCCGAACTTCCATGCCACGGATGGGCTCGCCGGCGCCACGATCGCGTCGTAGCCGGCCGCCCAGATGCGGTCGAAGTCGCGCGCGATCAGCGTGCGCACCTTCTGGGCCTTCAGGTAGTACGCGTCGTAGTAGCCGGCCGAGAGCGCGTAGGTGCCGAGCATGATCCGTCGGCGGACCTCCGGGCCGAACCCGCGACCCCGCGTCGAGAGGTAGCCATC
This sequence comes from uncultured Chloroflexota bacterium, assembly GCA_903847005.1. Taxonomy (GTDB): domain Bacteria; phylum Chloroflexota; class Limnocylindria; order Limnocylindrales; family Limnocylindraceae; genus Limnocylindrus. The sequence continues at coordinate 749 of CAINCM010000187.1, forward strand.
GAGCAGCGTGCCGCCACCGTGCCTCGATGCGCCGTAGCGGATCCCGTCATAGCGCGCCAGGTTCGCTGAGGCCTCGGCGGGGGCAACGATGTAGTAGGTGGCCAGCGCATGCTCTGTTGTCGGTAGGCTGACCTCTTCGACGATCGCGCCCGCCGACTCGAGCAGGGCGACGGCGGCACGGACTGCCGACTCGACACCCGCCTCCATCCCTGCGACGAAGTACTCCTTGGGAAGAGCGAGACGCTTCCCCTTTATCGCCTCCGCCGCCCGATCGCCGTTCGGAAGCGACAGCAGCGCATCGTCGACTGGCACCGCAGCACTGGTCGCATCGCGCGGATCTGCTCCTGCGATCGCATGGAGGAGGAGCGCGGCATCCTGTGCGCTCCGAGCGAACGGCCCAATCTGGTCGAGCGATGAGGCGAAGGCGACGATGCCGTAGCGCGAGACTCGGCCATATGTTGGCTTCACCCCAGTGATGCCGGTGAGACTTGCCGGTTGACGGATGGATCCGCCCGTATCGCTGCCGATGCTCAGCGGCGCGTGCAACGCGGCGACTGCGGAGGCAGAGCCGCCCGATGAGCCCCCGGGGACGCGTTCGAGATCCCAGGGATTGACCGTGCGTTTGTAGGCGCTGAACTCTGTCGAGGAGCCCATCGCAAACTCGTCCATGTTGGTCTTTCCGAGGATGAGCGCGCCGGCGTCCTTGAGCTTCGCGGCGATCGTGGCGTCATACGGACTGATGTAGCCATCGAGGATCTTGGAGCCCGCCGTCGTGGGCATACCGATCATGTTGACGAGATCTTTCAGCGCCACCGGGA
>CAINCM010000188.1 GCA_903847005.1 uncultured Chloroflexota bacterium
CGTTTCGCGCGCTCCTTTGCGCGACGCCACTCACCGCCCCCGAGTCGACTCAGCGCAGGCTCCTCTGCACCGGTGTATCGCGCGATCCGCGCCAGCTGTTCGGTGGGGACGAAGACGCGATCGCCGCCGCCGTATTCGATCTCGAGATAGTCGCGCGCATCTCCTTCGCCGCCGCGTCGGATCATGCGCAAGAAGCGTCCGACGCCATGATCGGCGTGGACCAGGTGATCGCCCGGTGTCAGGCGCTCGGCCGCTTCGCGGGTGATCCCACGGCGGTGGACGGCGGCGCGGCGGACGCGCGTCGCGCCGAAGAGCTCTCGATCCGTGATGACCGTCAGCCCGTCCACGCCTCCCTGGAATCCGCCGTCGAGCCCGCCGTGCAGCAGCGTGATGCTCTTCGGCTTCGGATCCTTGGAGATCGCGTCGCTCACGGGCGTGGCGGCACCGGCCTCTGCGAGCAGCTCTGAGAGCCGCTTCGCCTGCTCCGAGACGATCACCACCCGTGCGCCGTCTCGTTGCCAGCTCTCGATCCCCTCTGCAAGTTCCCTGGTGCGTCCCGATGGCATCAAGGGGTCGTGCCAACCGAACGCGTCGCTCGCCTCGCGCGTGCCGATCCTTCCCGCCTCGGAACTCCACGTCAGCTCGAGGCGCTGCGCGCCGATCGTCTTCAGCATCTTGAGCGCGTCTGCAGGCGGCGGGATCGGTGATGGCCAGGATGCAGGGAGGATGCGCGTGGTCTTCAACACGTCGAATCGATCTGCGCTCTGACGTGCGAGCGACGCTGCGCTGCTCAGCAGTTCGCTCGGTTCGTCGAGGATCGCGAGGGCCTCACCGAAGTGGTCGAGAGGGCGCGACGGTGCGAGCAGCGGCGACCAGACTTCGAGCGCGTCGCCTCGCTCCGGGTTCGGCGCCGACTCCCACCGCGCAAGGTCTGCGACCAGCGTCGGCGAAAGCTCGGTGCCGTCTCTCCGCGCGTGCGCCTCTGCCGCCCGCCTCGCCTGGGCGACCACTGCCGGCGTGAGCGGAAACTCGCTCGCCGGCAGGAGAACGGCGCGTGTCAGCGGAGCCCCACTGCGCTGCGTTGCAGGATCGATGCTGCGGATGCTCTCGATCTCGTCGCCGAACCACTCCACGCGCACCGGCGTCTGCGCACCAGCAGGAAAGCAGTCCAGGATGCCGCCGCGACGCGCGTACTCGCCTCGGCCACCCACGAGCGGCACGCGCTCGTACCCGAGCGTCGCAACGCGCTCCGTTGCCTCATCGAGCGACATGCGCCGCCCAGGGACGAGCGAGAGGCTCTCCTCGGCGAGTGCAGACGGATCGACGCTGCTCTGCAACGCGGCGAGCAGCGAGGTGACCAGGATGCGGCAGTCGCCACTCGCCCATGCGGCGAGTGCCGCCACACGACCAGCCGACTCGTCGACCACCAGTTCGCCGCGCTCATACGGGAGGGAGCTGCGCGGCTCCAACAGCGTGACGCGTTCGGGCTCCGCGCTCCACGCGCGCAACGAATCGGCGACGCGCTCCGCAACCTCTGGGTTGCGCGCGATCCAGACAAGTCGCGCCTCTTGTGCAAGCGCAGCACCGAGTGCCGCCTTCGCCGCATGCGGAACGTGGATCAGCGATGCGGCACGATCACGGCGCAACCGCTGCTGGAGTTCGACGAACGGTGGGCTCGCGTGAAGGCGCGCAAGGAGCGCGCTGAGCGCAACGCGCGAACCGCTCACCGCTCGGAGTCGCTTCGGTCGCCCTCGCCGAGCGGCTTGCGCCAGCCGTGCGCCGTCTTGCGGATCCCGTCGCTTCCCGCGGGACCGCCCACCTCGCCCGGAGCCGGGAGACGAGCCGGATCTGCGGCGCTTCCGCTCTCGGGCTCAGGGAGCTTCCACCCGTTGAAGGCGGTGGCCGCCTTGTTCAGCCCGAGTCGCGCCCAGGTCTCGATCGCCTCGCCCGCCGCCGCGCAGATCTCAGGCAGTCGCAACCGTTCTGCGGCGCTGAACTCACTGAGCACGTGCTGTTGCGCGGTGCCGCTCTCGCGTGGATCGCCAATCCCTACCCGTAGGCGTGGATACTGATCAGACCCGAGTTCCGCCTCGATCGAGGCAAGTCCGTTGTGTCCACCATCGCTGCCGCGCTCGCGGAACCGCAGCGAGCCGAATGGAATGCTGAAGTCGTCTACCACCACGAGGAGCTGCGCCACAGGGACGCGCTCCGTTGCGAGCAGCTTGCGCACGGCGATCCCCGAGTCGTTCATGTAGGTGAGCGGCTTCGCCATCACCAGGTCGAGGCCGAGGACGCGACCGGCGTGAACGGTCGATGCATCCCGCTCCTTGCCGCCACCCTTCCACTTCACGCGATCGGCGAACGCGTCGAAGATCAACCAGGCGATGTTGTGTCGGGTGAAGCGGTACTTCTCACCTGGGTTGCCGAGCCCCACGACGATGCGTCGATCTGCGCTCACTTCTCCCCCTTGCCCGCATTCTGCTTTGCCAAGGCGCGCCTCTTCGCGGCAGTATGCGCGCGAAGGATGCGCTCCTGCTCACGCCACATCGCAGCCTGCGACGCACGTGTTGCATGATCCCACCCGCAGAGGTGCAGGGCACCGTGCACCGCAAGGAGGCGCACTTCGTCGGCGACGGAGTGCCGAGTCTGCCCGTCGGTTCCACCGCGCCCCTCACGCGCCTGCGCCGCCGCGCGATCCACGCTGATGACGATGTCGCCGAGCGGCGTCGATCCTCCACGGTGAGCTGCGCGAACGGCGCGATGGCGCATCGCGCGGACCGGGCGCACGCCTGGCCGTGCAGGATACTCAGATGGATCGACGAGCGGAAAGCTCAGCACATCTGTTGGGCCGCGCCTCCCTAAATGCGTTGCATTGAGCTTTGCGATCGTCGCGTCATCGACCAGGGTGAGTGCCGCTTCGCCGTTCGTTGGCGCGCCAGATGCACGAAGCGCACGCGCAACGAGTGCGGCGAGCTCAGTCGACGTGATGCTGACTCCGCCGCGACGCTGTCGAGTGACGCGGGCGCGCGGGCCTGCGTCGCGAATCATCCGAGTGCTGCGAGCGCCGCGGTGACCTTCCCGGAGAGGACCTTGCCGTCGACGCGACCCTTTGTCTTGGGGGCGAGCCAGCCCATCACCTTCCCCATCTCCTTTGCGGAGGTTGCGCCGGTCTCGGCGATCGCCTGCTTCACCAGCGCCTCCACGTCCGCGTCACTGAGTTGGGCAGGGAGGTAGACGGAGAGGATCGCGATCTCCGCCTCTTCGGCCGCCGCAAGGTCCGGTCGGTTCGCCGCCTTGTACGCGTCCACGGATTCGCGGCGCGTCTTGACCGCCTTCACGAGGACGGTGAGCGTCTCCTCGTCGGTGGCGTCGTGCTTCTGCTCCTTCTCGACGAGCGAGAGGGCAGAGAGCGCCATGCGAAGGGTGTCGCGGCGCAGGGTCTCTCCCGTCCGCATGGCGGCGGCCATATCGGCCCTTAGCTGTTCACGAAGCGACATGCGCTGCTCCTCTCCGACGGCTCGCGCCGCCACAGGGCGCGCGAGGGATCAGATCCCGCGAGGGCCTGACGGCTTCTTCTTCTTTGCGTCCTTGCGCTTCTTCTTCTCCGCTGCGTTCTCGAACGCTTCGCGGCGACGAGACTCGGCAAGGATGCCGGCCTGCTGGACCTTCTTGTTGAATCGGCGCAGCGCAGCCTCGAAGGACTCGTTGTCGCCGATACGTACTTCTGCCACCTGGGTACCTCCTATGGGATGAGGAGGATAGCCGATCCAGGGAGCGGCCGACTCATCGAGGGAGCGGGATCTCCTCCCCGAGCGTGGCGAGCACGGTGAGGAGCGCCTCGGCTGCCGCGGGGTCTGGATCTGCGGATGGGGTGCGCTGGAAGACGATCAACAGGCTCCCGCTGCGGCGAAGGGTGAAGGTGGCATCCGGTGGGACCAGGACGAGCGTGGTCGGGGCGACGAGATAGGCGGCGATCTCGGGGGCGGCGGTCGCCGCCGATGCTGCATCGGGGAAGACGACCGCCAGGAGCGGGATCCCGAGCGGGTCGTTCGCCGATGCGCCTCGCACGACCACGCGCGGCAGATCGTTGTAGCGCGGTGGGAGCGGCGGTCGCACGTCGGCGCCGCCCGTGATCACGCCGAGTCCGGCGGCGCGGACGGCGGCGCTCAAGAACTCGGTGGCCTGCGCTGTCTCTGCGGAACTGCGTGGTGTCGGCGCAGCCGATGCGGGTGGACCCTGAGGCTCAGGCGCCGGCGGTCCGCCGGAGAGCCAGGTGAAGAGCGCAAATCCACCGATCAGCACGAGAAGCGGCGCGAGCCGCGAACGTCGCGAACGTCCTGGTCGCGTCGCCTCGCTCATCCTGGCGGCCAGCTCAGCTGTCGGCCAGCGAGCAGGTGATAGTGCAGGTGCTCGATCGCCTGTCCCCCCTCCGCGCCGACATTGCTCACCAGGCGCCAGCCACGCTCCCCGTAGCCCGCCTCGTCGGCGAGCGTTGCGGCGACCGCGTGCATCCGCGCAAGGAGCGCCGCGTGTTCAGGAGTGTCTCGAAGATCTGCGGCGGAGCCGATGTGCTCGCGGGGAAGGATCAGAAGGTGTAGCGGTGCCTGCGGCGCAATGTCTTCGATGGCGATGACGAGGTCGGATGCGTGGCGCTGCGTACTCGGCAGTTCACCAGCGATGATGCGACAGAAGAGACAATCAGCCATGCGTCCACTCTAGCGCAACCCACTCACCCTCTTCCCATCTCCCGACGAGACGCAGGCCGAGTCGAGTGAAGGCGGCAACGGTCTCGTCGGCGCGCTCGACAAAGATTCCGCTGATCAAGAGCCGACCGCCTGGCGCAACGGCGGCGACGAGGAGCGGTGCGAGTTCGATCTGCAGCGCCGCCACAAGATTCGCCACCACCAACGGCGCGGGTGCGCCGACCGGCAGTGATCCGAGCGCAACACGACTCCGTGCTGCGAGTCCGTTCTGCGCAAGGTTCCGTTGCGCCGCCTCCACGGCGAGTGGGTCCACATCGATGCCGCTCCCACGTGGGGCGCCGAGCTGCAACGCGGCAGCGAGGAGGATGCCGCTCCCCGTTCCAACATCGAGGATCCCCACGCCGTCATCCCGAAG
>CAINCM010000189.1 GCA_903847005.1 uncultured Chloroflexota bacterium
CATCGACCGAGAAAGCTCGCGCGACGATGAGACGCCGCTCGCAGTCGAAGTAGGTCGCGCACTCGAGTGGATCCGCACCGTTCGCCGTGACGGCGGCGCATGGGAGGTGCTGCCGCGACCGACGCGACCGGAGCTCTATCCGAACATGAACGCCGACCAGGATCAGCCGTGGAGCGAAGCGAAGCGCATGATCGCGCAGGAGATCGGCGAGCTGACGTACCTCCCCGGGGTCGGCCCGGACCTTCGCGATGCGGCGGTGGCGGGCGGGATCTTGCGTCGTGACCAACCCGGGCTCACCCCGGAGCGCCTCGGGGTGACGGGTGATGCGCGACCGAGACGACTGGCGGCGGTGCTCGCCGCGAACGCGGTCCCCGATTCGGCGCCTGCATCCGAGAAGGTGCTGCCCGCGCGCATCGAGTTGCGCGACGATCAGCACTGGCGGCGGCCCGCACGCATCGAGTTCCACGTCGACTTCGAGAACTCGGGAAACCTGAACGACGACTTCACCGCGCTGCCGCTCGTGGGCGGTGCAACCTGCATCTTCCAGATCGGCTGTCACGTCTCGATCGACGGGCGAGAGCCGACCGCGGAAGAGGTCAGCGCCGCCAACCGTGCGGGCGCCGTGACGGGGGAGCGCCTCTTCTCTCCGCGCAGCGAGGATCACGGCTGGTTCCCGTCGTTCGGCCAGTGGAGCGGCGATCGCCTGAACGCCACCTCCGAGCGCGCGGTGCTCGACGCGTGGCTCGCCTACATGGAGGCGTGGCGAACCTCGCTCGGTCTCGCCTGGACCGAGACGCGCATCGTGCACTGGTCGCCAGCGGAGCGGAACCTGCTCTTCACCGCCGCCGATTCGGCCGCCAATCGACATCCGACCTGGCGGCTTCCGGAGGAGATCGGCTGGTTCGACGCCTTCGACGAACTCGTCTATCGCGTTCCGGTGAGTGTGCGCGGAGCGTATGGGTACGGGTTGAAGGAGATCGCGAAGTCGATGCGCGCGGCGGGACTCATCGATGTCTCATGGGGCGACGGCCCCGCGGATGGCATGGGGGCGATGGCTGCCGCGTACACGGCGGATGCCCGTGCCGCCGAAGAAGGGAGGCGACTCGCCGACTACGACTACTTCCGCGCCGGCGCGGAGTACAATGCGGCGGACTGTCGCTCCATGTTCCTCGTGCTCGCCTGGTTGCGCGCGCATCGGTGACGCGCTGCGCCGCGGCGCGCCGTCAGCGTCGGCGGTAGCGCCGCGCGATCAGGCTGTAGAGCGGAAGTTTCGTCAGCAGCTCTGAGATCGGTCGCGCCTCGCGACCCTCGCGACCTTCGACGGCGAGCAGCCGGTCTGCGGCGTCGCCCTCCACGTGGCGCGGATCGCAGGTGGCAAGGTCGATCGCCACTTCGCCGGGGATCGGCGTGCCGAGCTGCGCGAGGAGTTTGGCTGGGATCCCCTCTTCTCCGTATTCGGTGCGCACCTCCTCTTCGAGCTGCCAGCGCGGGTTGCGGAAGAGGATCGCGCGCCACGCCTCCGCCACGGCCGGCGTGACCGTTCCGTCGCCCGGCTGCGGCGTTGCCGAGAGGTCGCTGCCGCGGGCCCAGCGCGCCGCCTGGTGGAGGAGCGTGTACTCGTCGAGTTCGAGGTAGGCGGCAAGGTCCTCTGCGGGAGACTTCTCTCCGAAGATCGCGCGGATCCCGGGGGCGAACGCCTCCTTCATGTCCAGGTCGATACCCCGTACCGTGCGGTGCAGATACACCTGTTGGTACATGAAGTGGCGCGCGTTCAAGAAGCTCTCCAGTGCACCTACCGCGGGTTCATA
>CAINCM010000190.1 GCA_903847005.1 uncultured Chloroflexota bacterium
CGTGATGGAATCGAGGTGTGCTGCGATCGTCTCCTTGTGCGGAATCGTGACGTTGGCGCCGATCACATCCGCGTCTGCGCGCAGTGCAGCGACGGTCGCGGCGAGTCCCTTCGGGGGAACGTCCATCAGCTCGTAGCGGACGGGGAGCCCGACATGGTCGAACGCGGCCTGCTGAAAGGCGGGTGAAAGGCTCTGCTTCACCGGGTGCCCCAGGAGCAGAATGCGCTTGCTCATGCCGACTCCTCTCGTGCCGCACCACCGGCCACTCGGGCAGCGTCGTCGAAGAAGGTCGGATAGCTGACTGCCGCAGCCGCGGCATCATCGATCTCGACCGCGCCGTCGCCAACGAGCGCTGCGATCGCAAAGGTCATCGCCAGCCGGTGATCGCCGCGCACCTCAGGAATCCCGCCGATCGGTCGTTCGCCACCGACAAAGTGGAGGTCGTCGCCATCCACGCGAACCGTGAGTCCAAGCCGAGTCAGGCCGTCGGCGACGCCTGCAATGCGGTCGCTCTCCTTGGCGCGAAGCTCACCCGCGCCGCGGATGCTGGTTTCGCCTCGCGCCATGGTCGCGGCGAGCGAGAGGATCGGCATCTCATCGATGGCAAGCGCCACATCCCGTGGTGAGATCTCCACGCCGCGGAGGTCGGCGCTGCGGACGCGCAGGTCGCCGATCGGCTCGCCCGAACCGTCGTCTGGACGCGGCGTCTCTTCGATGGAGGCACCCATCCGCCGCAGGATCTCGATGACGTGGCGGCGCGTGGGGTTGAGTGAGACGCCACGAATCGTGAGGTCGGCGTCGGGGTGCAGGCTCGCCGCAACCAGCCAGAAGGCGGCAGAGGAGGGGTCGCCGGGCACCTCCACTTGTGGGAGCGCCCGCAGCTCCGTCCCACCCTGCACGCGAATCGACCAGCCGCCGTCTGCCTCCTGTTCACGGAGGATCTTCGCGCCGCGCGCGGCCAGCATGCGCTCGCTGTGGTCGCGCGTTGCGACGCGCTCGGTGTATGTGGTGCTCCCGGTCGCGGCGAGGCCGGCAATCAACACGCAGCTCTTGACCTGTGCGCTTGGCGTGTCGGAGTGCCACTCGATGCCGTGCAGGGAGCCGCCCGCGATGCGCAGCGGTGCGGTCTCGCCACGTTCGCCTGGCGCACCGCTGGCTGCGACACCCATGGCTCGAAGCGGCTCAAGCACACGCGTCATCGGGCGTCGACGCAGTGAGTCGTCCCCGTCGAGAAGGTGTGCGCCGCGAACCCCGGCCACGAGGCCGGCGCCGAGTCGGGCGCTCGTCCCGGAGTTGCCGCAGTCGAGGCGTCCATCTGCGCGCGCAGCAAGCGCGCTACGACCAGGGGAGCGAACCTGCCATCGCGCCGTGCCGGGCGCATCATCAGGAGCGGATGGGAGTCGCTCGCACGCAGCGCCGAGCGCCCGCATCATCCCCGCCGTCGAACGCACGTCGTGTCCGTCGCCGGCACCGACGATCAGCGTCTCGCCGCTGGCGATCGCCGCAAAGATCAGGGCGCGGTGGCTGATCGACTTGTCGCCCGGGAGTCGCAGTTCACCGCGCAGGTGCGCTGCGGGAGTGACGCGCTGTGCCACGTGTCTATCGATTCGTCGGATTCGCGCCGGCCGCCCCTGGATCGTCGTGGAACGGCGTGACCAGCGAGTGGATGGAGCGCAGCTCCCCAGCGAGTCGCTGGAACATCGGGATGGTGAGCGACTGTTCGCCGTCGGACCAGGCCTCTTCCGGCTTCGGGTGGACCTCCACCATGATGCCGTCGGCACCGGCGGCAACGCCGGCGTAGGACATCGGCGCAACCATCCAGCGCTTCCCGGTTGCATGGCTCGGGTCGACGATGACCGGGAGGTGCGTGAGCCTGCGAAGGATCGGCACCGCATTGAGGTCGAGTGTGTTTCGCGCCGCAGTCTCGAAGGTGCGAATGCCGCGCTCGCAGAGGATGAGTTGGGAGTTTCCGGCCGCCAAGATGTACTCCGCGGCGAGGAGCCACTCCTCGATGGTTCCGGAGAGGCCACGCTTCAGCATCACCGGCATGCGCGTGCGCCCGACCGCATTCAGCAGCGAGAAGTTCTGCATGTTGCGAGCGCCAACCTGAAGAACGTCGGCGAACTCGGCAACCAAGTCGACCTGCGCCGGCTCCATCACCTCCGTGATGATCGGGAGACCGGTGCGCTCTCGTGCTTCCGCGAGGAGGCGGAGGCCGTCGAGGCCGAGCCCTTGGAAGGCATACGGCGAGGTACGCGGCTTGAATGCGCCTCCGCGGAGGAGCGTTGCCCCTGCCTCCGCTACGCCCTGCGCAACCTCAAACAGCTGGTCGCGAGACTCGATCGAGCAGGGACCAGCCATCAGGGTGAGAGGGCCGCCGCCGATCACCGCGTCGCGCACGTTGACTCGCGTCGGCTCATCACGGAACTCTCGTGAGGCGAGACGATACGGTCGCGTCGCGCGTGTGGCGCTGGCAACGCCAGGGAGCGCGGCAAACTCGCGCTCCAGTTCGGCGCTCACTCCGGCCGGGCCGAGGACCGCGAGGGTGATTCCGGTCGCACCCTGCTCCTGATAGACCGCGAGTCCAGCTGCGACGGCGCGTTCTCGGACGCCGTTGAGCTGCTCTGTCGTTGCCGCCTTGATCATTCGGACGAACATTTCTCGCTCCTGGTTTGCTGCCGGTGCCCGGCGGGGTTGGGGGGTAAAGAAAAGAGCAGAGGGGACCCCTCTGCTCACATCCCGGCCGGACCGCCGGTCAGACGCTAGGCGTCTGGGCGGGTCAGACCGGGCTCCTAAAGTAGCGGTACGTCGACATGTCGCTAACCCTACGGCCAACGGCCGATCAGGTCAAGATTTTCTCCGCTCGACCCCGGTTTCACGCCGCTGTTGCGCAGGCTTTTTGCGCACCAAGAGCGCGGCCTCGAACCGTCTCCGCCCCAGATTTGAGCACGAAAAGGGGGGATTTTCGCAAAAACCGCGCGTGCAATCCGAGCAGCCCGCGGACGTGCACATCTCAATGGACCACACCAGCTGCGCGGTGCGCTAACGCTCGTATTGGGGCCCAAAAACGGCCCAAAATGCCCCGCGGTGGCGACCCAGAGGGGGGCGCGTCGTTGCGCCATGCACATTTGGGGTTGCACTTATCCACATTGTGTTTTACTTTTCAACAAGCCCCAGTTTTGGGGCGGAGTTAATGGTCGCCCCGCCAGTCGGGTCGACCAGAGTGGAGGTCCAGAACATGGCAGTAAGGAAGCGAAGGAAGGCCGCTGCGAAGCGTAAGCCTGCCACCAAGCGACGTGCCAAGAAGGCCGTAGCCAAGAAGGCTCCTGCGAAGCGAAAGCGCCGCAAGTCAGCCAAGAAGGCCGTAGCCAAGAAGGCTCCTGCGAAGCGAAAGCGCCGCAAGTCAGCCAAGAAGGCCGTTGCCAAGAAGGCTCCTGCGAAGCGAAAGCGCCGCAAGTCAGCCAAG
>CAINCM010000191.1 GCA_903847005.1 uncultured Chloroflexota bacterium
CCATGGGAAGCGTCGAGAGCATCAGCATCGCCAAGCGCACCGGTGTCTGCTATGGCGTGCGTGAGGCGATTGACAAGGCGAAGCTCGCACGCGCCGAGGGTAAAGCGACCCACACCCTCGGGCATGTGGTGCACAACGAAGGGCTGATCGCCGATCTGCAGGCTCGTGGCATCGAGAGCGTGGAGAGCCTGGATCAGGTCACGGAGGGTGCGGCGATTGTCATACGCGCACACGGCGTCACGCCAGAGGTGCTCGCGCGCGCAAACGATCGAGGCCTCGAGGTGATCGACGGGACATGTACCTGGGTCGTGCAAGAGCATCGAGAGCTGGCGAAACTTGTGGATGAGGGCTACGAGATCGTGCTCCTCGGCACGCCGCACCACCCTGAGGTCGTTGGCCTGCTGGGATTCGCCCCAAACGCCATCTTGGTCGACGAGGAGGAGGATTGGGTCAAGATCCCGCGGCGCAAACGGATGGCGCTGATCACGCAGTCGACGCAACCACCCTGGAAGTTCGAACGGCTCGCCGCCTTCCTCGTATCCCGATGTCATGAGCTGAAGGTGCTCAACACTGTCTGTCCGGTGACGATACGGCGCCAAGAAGACACGCTGGAGGCGGCCCGTTCGGTGGACATGATGGTGGTGGTGGGTGGAAGCAAGAGCGCCAACACGAAAGAGCTCACACGCCTGTGCGAGATCAGCGGGACGCGGGCCTTGCAAATCGAATCTGCGGCGGAGCTCCGAGATGCCGCGCCGTTTGACGGCGCGATTCGGGTTGGGGTGACCGGTGGCACGAGCACGCCGATCGAAGATCTCGAGCGTGTCGCGGCGCGGATCGCCGAGCTTGCAGGTACCGAAGCGGTCAGACAGCGCGCGACCGAGATCGCACGTGACGCCCTCGCCTCCGCTGCAACACCGCAATACCGGACGACTTCGATCCACGAACCGAGCGCGCGATGAGCCGCATCCAGCGAGTTGAGAACACCGCGGTTCAAGAGCGCCTGCCGCTCGTTGCCCTCGTGGGTCGCCCGAACGTCGGAAAGAGCACGCTCTTCAATCGCTTCGTCGGCGAGCGACGTGCCGTCGTGGAAAATCGCGCTGGAACCACACGCGATCGGCTCATCGCGGTGGCCGAGTGGAATGGATTCAGGTTCCGCCTTGTCGACACAGGGGGGATGCAGCCCGTCCAGGGTGATGTCATTGACGTGGCCGTACAAGATCAGGCACGCATCGCAGTGACGAGCGCCGACCTGATCATCCTGGTGGTCGATGCGGCGAGCGGTCCCAATCCTGGAGACGCCGAGGTTGCGAAGCTGTTGCGCAAGAGCGGCAAGCCGATCCTGCTGGCTGCCAACAAAGCGGACAACATCGAACGGGATCGCGCCTCGCTCGAGTTCTCAGCGCTCGGCTTCGACGCAATCTATCCGGTGAGCGCGCAACACGGCATCGGATCAGGCGACCTTCTCGACGTGTTGATCGAGAGCCTGCGAGGGCTGCCGCCCGAGAGCGGCACTCCGACGCGTGAGGGCGAGGTGACGGTGGCGATTGTCGGCCGTCCCAATGTCGGCAAGTCGAGTCTCCTCAACCGACTCCTAGGTGAGGAGCGCACCGTGGTGAGCAGCGTTCCCGGGACAACGCGAGATGCCATCGACGATCACATCGATCATGGCGGCCGCTACATCACGCTGGTGGACACGGCGGGGATCAAGAAGCGCGGCAGGATCGCCTCAGGTCCCGTTGCAGAAAAGTACGCAACCGTGCGCTCGGTCGCCGCGCTGGATCGCGCCGACGTGGCACTGCTGCTTGTGGATGCGTCGACCGGCCTGCAGTCTCAAGACCTTCACGTTGCCGGCTCCGTCATCGAGGCCGGGAAAGGACTGGTCGTCGTGATGAACAAGTGGGACGTGGTCGAGAAGGATGGATTCACGTTCGATGCGGCGGTGGGGGCGCTCCGTCGCCAGGCGCCATTCCTGGACTTCGCGCCGGTGCTCTCGATTTCTGCGCTGACCGGGTTGCGTGCAACGAAGGTGCTCGACGCGGCGATCGCCGCGGCGGACGCTCGTCGGCTGCGCATCCCCACAGGCGCTCTGAATCGCCTCGTCGCGGAGGCCGTGGCCAGACAAGAGCCCGCGCACAGCGGCAGCAAGCGTCCGAAGATCCTCTATGCGGCCCAGGCGGCAACGCCTCCGCCGACCTTCGTCCTCTTTGCCCGCAACGCGGCGCAGGTGCATTTCAGCTGGCAGCGCTTCCTTGAGAACCAGATCCGAGATCAGTACCCGCTGACCGGGACGCCGATCCGCATTGTGGTGCGAGAGCGCGCGGCGGAGGAGGGACGTGAGCGCGGCCGTTCGGGTGGTCGTACCGGGGGTCGGCGCCGATGATTCGCATCCTTGGTGCAGGTGCATGGGGGAGTGCGCTCGCAGTGCTCCTTGCCCGTCCACGTGATGGTGTTGCCCCTGCGGAGATCGAGCTGATTGCCCACACTGCGACGGAGGCCGACTCGATCAGCTCGCATCACGTGTCCCGCCGTCTTCCTGGCATCTCCCTGCCAACAGGAGTAAAGGTGCGGTCAGTGGAAGAGGTGCTTCCTCCACTCGACGGGCGCGATCTGCTCGTCGTCGCGATTCCATCAGAGGCGATTCGCAACGCCCTTTCGGCCGCTGTATCCGGTGACGCGAGCGTCGTAATGGCCTCCAAGGGACTCAGCCGAGAAGGAGAGCGAGTTTCGGAACTTGCGGTTGCCGCGGGGGTGAACCCGGCACGGCTATTCACGCTCTCGGGACCGAATCTTGCCCGCGAGATCGCGACAGGCAAACCGGCAGCGGCGGTTCTTGCCAGCCAGGCGGGTCGTCGAGAGGAGGTGCTCGCCGCCCTGACGCGTCCTACGTTCCGGATCTATCTGAGCGAGGATCCGATCGGCGTTGAGGTTGCCGGCGCACTCAAGAATGTCCTCGCCATCGCGGTGAGCGGCGTTCGTTCGCTCGGCTATGGAGAGAATGCCGCGGCCGCGCTCCTCTCTCGCGGCGTTGCGGAGATGGCGAGACTTGCCGAGGCGTGTGGCGGGCGGGCAGAGAGCGCGTTCGGCCTTGCGGGCGTCGGCGACCTGGTGCTGACCGCCTCGAACACCGGATCACGCAACGCCCGTCTCGGTGAGCTGCTTGCTTCCGGCATGCCGGTGAGCGGCGCTGTGCAAACCATCGGCGCGACCGTCGAGGGGATCCCCACAGCACACGGCGCCCTCCTCCTCGCCTCGAGACTCGGGGTCGAACTTCCAATAACCGCCGCCGTGGTCGCGGCACTCGAGCACGAGGTCAGTATCGAACGCCTCGCAGAGGGCCTTCTTGGACGCGCGCCAACAGAGGAGTGGCACTGAGCAAGGTCGGTCAGACTGCTAGAATCGCGACTCGCGAAGAGCAACGGAGCGTAGCGCAGCTTGGTAGCGCGCTTGCATGGGGTGCAAGAGGTCGCTGGTTCGAATCCAGTCGCTCCGACCACCAAGTGATGGAAACGAGAAGGCCCGGGGTCTCCCCCGGGCCTTCTCGCATGTAGCGTCGGCGGTTTGCCGCCGTGAGAGGCCTTCTGGTTTAGCGGCCTGTGTTCTTCAGGGTTGCGATCTTCCAGATGAGGAGACCGTAACCTGGCTTCGCCAGGATGTCCGCAATCGTATATCCAACCTGCTTCAGGACGAGGCCGTCACCGGCGCTGAGGCCGATGTTCCCGGCGATCGTTGGGAGCAGATAGGCGATCGGGTAGACACCCCACGTTGCAAGCAGAACGACTCGGAGCACCTTGAAGATGCCCTGGATCTCCTTGCTCTGCTTCTTGAACGAGGCATCGATTCCACCGAAGAGGTCACGCAGAATCAGGACGAAGAAGATCGTGCTGATTGCGCCCCAGATCGTGCGTGAGGAGTCGAGGACCACAGAGGTCTGGTTGTCCATCTCGCCGATGTAGCCCGTTGCGATCATGAGGAAGGCGTAGAGCACATTCCTCTGGATCAGATTGCTCTCGACCTTCTTGTCGAGGCGCAGGACGAGGATCAGCTCGGCCACAAGGAGTGGCACGGTGAGCAGCCAGTCAACGTAGCGGTATGCCTCGTTGAACTCGCCGAGCGAACCACCTGCGGTGGCAACCCACGAGTCGAAGATGCGGACGTAGTGGTAGAAGGCAATCAGCACGACCGTGGCCGAGAGCGTGACCGCCATCCGGTTTCCCTCCTTCAGCGCTCCGCGTGCGGAGACGAAGAAGAAGAAGCTCGCGCCCATCGAAGCGATGGCCAGCGACATGAAGTTGTATACCAACTGGTATCCCTGTTCTGGACTCATGTACGACCTCCAAATAATTCGTGCGGCCTCTCTCCGCCGCTGCAGGGATTATGACCCAGTGGGGGGCTTTGTTGTGGAACCGCAATCAACTGCCCCGCGGCGCGCAATGTAACAATGCAGCGCTCTGCGGGCAGGGGGCAGCACGCCGTACGAGGCGCTACGCTGCGAGGAGGAGGTGTCCATGCCAGCCATCGGGGAATTGACGCGGATCGAGCCGGTCCACCTTGCTCGCCTCGAGGCACAGGGGATCTTCACGACGGGACTCCTTCTTGAGCGGAGCGAAACCCCGACTCGTCGACAGACCCTTGCCGATCAGACCGACGCCACCCTTGCTGACGTCGACGAGTGGCGTGACGAGGCGTTGCTGCTCAACCTCGCCTTCTTCGGCCGCCCGGAGCACGAACTGCTCGCCGCCGCCGGGATCTCGGGCATTCGAGCCCTTGCCGAGAGCGACTGGGATGAGTTTCAGGCCTCCGTGATGCGAGCGACAGCGATGCTCGGCCGCGTGGCGCCCGACCCGCTCTCCCTGCGTTCGTGGTGGGAGCAGGGACGCGTCCTCGTCGACGCGTGAGGCCGGTGCGCCGCACGGCGCGTCGAATCGGGATTGCGCTCCTCGCGCTCCTCGCGCTCCTCGCGCTGACGTTGGGTCTCTTCCTGCTTCCCCCAATCACGCATCTCCTCCTTGGAGTTGCGGGTTCAGCCGAGGCACTGGACGTCGATCACGCCGTCGCAGCCTCCCTCTCGGATGCGCTCGTGCGCGACCTTCTCACCGGCGGCAACTTCGACGCGCCGCTCAACGCCGCTCCGCTTCTGAGCGCCTCTGAGCGCTCGCATCTTGTGGATGTCGGGTCACTCTTTCGGGTTCTCATGGCGGCGGGAGCGCTCGCCGTTGCAGTGCTCATCGCGCTCTACCGTCGCAAGAGGCGCTGGTTCTTTCAGGGACTCCATGACGGTGCGTTGCTGCTTGGCGCCGGGGCCGCCGCGGTCGGAGGCGCATTCGCGCTCGCGTTCGATGCAACGTTCACCTTCGCCCATGAACTGCTCTTTCCAGCAGGCAACTGGATGTTCAATCCGGCGACCGATCGGCTGGTGCAGCTCTATCCGATGAGCTTCTGGGTGTGGACTGCGATGAGCTTCTGCGCGGTGCTGGTGGGGGCGGCGACGATCGGCTTTCTGATTGCGCGCGGGCGGAGAAGATGATGGGGGAGGCCTATCTTCTCGCCATCGTCGGCTCAATCGCAGGGATCCACGGCGTTGCGCGCCGATGGAGTCCATGGACCAAGCGTACGGTCGTTCTCCCGGTCGCAACCGCAATCAGCATCGCCTTTCTCCTGGTGGACACGCTGGGTCTTGCAAGAGGCTGGTTCGCCACACCCGCCTCTGGAACGACGTTGGCGCTCCCAGGAGCCGGTCCGCTGGGACGCGGATTCCCGATAGAGGAGCCGCTACTACTCTTTGGGATCACGTCGCTTGCCGTGCTGATTGCAGATCTTGTCGGTCGCGGACGCGTGCACACCTCCAGCCCACTTGGACTACGTGACGCTGTGAGTGTTGCAATGATCGGTGCGCTCACTGGAGCGACGATCGGCGCGCTGATGATCGGCGCAGAGTACACCGTGGCCTCTGCGGCGCTCGCGGGCAGTGGCGTTGCACTCGCGTGGCCGCTTCTCGTTGCCGATCGCGGGTCGCAAGCATCGTTCACGATCTTCCTGATCCTCACCCTGATCTTCGACAATCTGCTCTGCGCGAGCGGACTCCTCACCTATCCCTCTGGTCCGCGAAGCGGAGTTCTGCTTGGGTACATGCCTCTTGAGGATCTTCTCTATGCCGTCGGCCTTGTGGGTGCTGCGCTGCGGCTCCGAGCGGAGGTGATGCGAGGTCAGGGGAGTGCATGGAGGATCTTTCTCGCCTCGCGGCCAATCTCCTGGATCAACACCGGCCTCCCGTTTCTTGCAGGTCTGATCGCCGCCGGTGCAGGCGAGCGCCTTGGCGGCTGGCTTCTGGCACCGCTCCTCTGGTGGGGTGCGGGCTACAACCTCTTCCTTTACGGCATCAACGACTTGTACGATCGTGCGAGCGACGCCAAGAATCCACGCAAGGGCGGTGCGGAGGGCGCACTGCTTCGCGTACGAGACCTACCGTCGCTTCGCGTCGCCCTTTGGATCGCGGGAGTGCTCCCGGCAATCGTGATGTGGTTGACCATCCCAGCTCCCGCCGGGCTGGCACCCCTCGTCGCGGTGGGACTGGCGACGCTTTACAGTGCGCCATGGTTCGCACGGGCGCGCTCGATCCCGATCCTCGACTCCGTCGTCTCATCGGCGCACTTCCTACTCCCGCCAGTGGCGGGGCTCCTCTTTGCGAGTGCACTCAACGATGATTGGCTTGCACCGCTGATCGCGCTGGCCCTTTGGGGAGGCGCAAGCCATGCGCTCGGCGCGGTGCAGGATGTGGATGCTGACCGGCGAACGGGAATCCGCACCATCGCAACGCTGTTCGGTCCCACCCGCACCGCATGGATCGTCGTGTTGACATATGTGGCGGCGGCCCTCCCGCTCGCAGTTCAGATGGAGCCACTCGCCCGTCTCGCGGCCGTCATTCCGCTGCTCAGCGCCGTCTCGGCAGCCCCGCTGGTCCGCGGTGCATCTTCGTACCGATCCGCTCGTGCGGCATGGCGAAGGTTCCTCTGGATGAATGCACCCCTTGGCGCAGCTGCCTCCATCATCCTGCTCGAGAGTTGGCGCTGATGGCGGATGGTCGCCCGTTGGAGCGCATCGACGATCTGCTCGCGCGCCTGCTTGACCGTGTCGCGCCGCTCCCTGCGGAGGCGGTTGCCGTTGGGCGGGAGTCCGCAGAGAGTCTGCTGGGACGAGTGCTCGCTGCACCGCTTCGCGCGGCCGTCAGTCATCCGCCGAGCGACGTGTCGGCGATGGATGGCTGGGCGATCCGCGCTGGTGATCTCGAACACGCGTCGAGTGACGCCCCTGTGCCGCTCCGATGCGTCGGTGATGCTGCAGCAGGCGGAGGAGTGTCGACGTCCGAACTGGCCCCCGGGGAATGCCGGCGGATCGCAACCGGTGCGGTGATTCCGTTCGGAGCTGACAGCGTGGTTCCAGTCGAGAAGAGTCACCTTGATGATCCCCGCCAAGGCTCCGCACCGCTGCTGCGCAGTCCCGCCTCCCTCCCGCCGACTGTCTGGTTTACCGCGCCGACCCCGACGGGGTCACATATTCGACGACGTGGAGAAGACATGAAGGTGGCCGACCAGCTCGCGGAGGCTGGTTCGGTGATCGACGCGGCCCTCCTCTCGGTGATCTTCACCAGCGGGACACCTGAGGTTCACCTTTCGCCACGACCGCGCATTGCGGTGCTGGTCAGTGGCGACGAACTCTCTGGCGCGGCGACTGCGACGACCATGAGGGACAGCAACGGTCCTGCCCTCTCGGCGCTTGTGTTGAGCGAAGGCGCACAGGTGGTGTCTGTGACGCACGTGGCTGACGATGCGGCGGCGACCCACGCAGAAGTGGAGCGTCTCAGCGGTCTCTGCGATCTCTTGGTGACATCAGGAGGGGTCAGTGTGGGTGCGCACGATCATGTTGGCGCGGCGCTCGAATCGCGCTTCGATCTGATCGCCTGGCGCGCGGCAATCCAACCTGGGAAGCCGCTCCTCTTGGGGGAGCGCCGCGCCGGTGAACCTGGCGCGCGCTTCGCGCTTGGGGTCCCTGGGAATCCGGTGAGTGCATTTGTCATCGGCGTCGAGGTGCTCCTGCCCCTGATTCGGGCGCTCGCAGGCAGGCCCGCCTTCGGTCTCGAGTCGGAGGGTGTCCTCGAAGAGCCGGTCCAGAGTCCGATCGGACGACGATCGTTCCTGAGAATGACCGCGTTGCGCACGCCGGGCGGGGACTTTGCCCGCGATGCTGCGGGTCGGATCCGCGTTCGCCTCGCGGGCGGACAGGGGAGTCATCAAACCGCGTCGCTCGCCACGTGCGATGCGCTCGGGGTCATTCCCGAGGAGGTCGGCAGCCTCGCGGCAGGTGCGGTCATTCTGTTGCATCCGCTTTCGCGCGCCACCCGACGAGTGGCGCCGCCAAGAGGCTAGGATCAGCGTATGGAAGAGCAGCGCCTCAGTCATGTTGGCGATGACGGTCGCGCGACGATGGTGGATGTCGGCGCGAAGCCCGTCACGGATCGTCGCGCGGTTGCGGGGAGCCGCGTCGTTCTCTCGTCGCATGTTCTCGATCTCATCGAGCGCGGGGAGACACCGAAAGGTGCCGTCTTGCGCACGGCCGAACTTGCCGGCGTGCAAGCGGCGAAACGTACCGCCGAACTCATTCCGCTCTGCCATCCGCTCGCGCTCTCGCAGGTGCAGGTGTTCTGTGCCGTCGACCGGGAGGCGGGTGCGGTGACGATTCGCAGCGAAGTCAGCTGCACCGGCCGGACAGGTGTGGAGATGGAGGCCCTCACCGCAGCCTCCATCGCTGCGCTGACCGTCTACGACATGATCAAGGCCGTGGATCGTGGTGCGATCGTAGGGCCGACGCAGCTGTTGGAGAAGTCCGGCGGCGCCAGTGGCTCATGGAGGCGAGATGGCTGACCAGAAGCGCAGCGTCCTCATCGTCACGGTCAGCGATTCGGTCGCGGCGGGGACGCGCGAGGACCGCTCGGGGACGCTCGCAGCCGCGGCGATGGAGGCGCACGGCTGGGAGGTGTCACGTGCGTCGGTTCCGGATGAGCGCGAACAGATCACCGCACTCTTGAGCGAACGGGCCGGGAGCGTCAACGTCATCTTGACGACGGGTGGAACAGGGTTGACCCCGCGCGATGTCACTCCGGATGCCACGAAGCCGCTCCTTGAACGCGAGATCCCCGGTATTCCAGAGGCGATTCGGATGTTGGGACGATCGCAGACGCCCGCCGCGATCCTCTCGCGTGGGGTCGCGGGGGTGCTGCGCGGCAGCCTGATCGTGAACATGCCGGGTGGCAGCGGCGCAGTTCGGGACGGTCTTGCGATCCTTCTCCCCGTCCTCGAGCATGCATGCGAGACGATCGCGGGGCCGGTCGACCACGGTTGAGCAGCCGCCCCACGACGCTAGGGCATGTGTAGACTCGTCGTGCTCCCACAATCTGTGGGGGGGCTGCGAGGAGGTAGGGTGCGCTGTCCGTCGTGCAAGGAGCCCGATACGCGGGTGGTTGACTCTCGCGATCTCGACGAAGGGAGCGTCATCCGTCGTCGTCGCGCGTGCCGCATCTGCGGCACCCGAGTCACCACCTACGAGCGCGCCGAACTTGCGCGACTCTATGTCGTGAAGCGTTCGGGTCTTCGTGAAGAGTACGATCCGCTGAAGCTTCTCGACGGACTTCGTACGGCCCTCGCGCGCAGACCGGTTCCCGTTGATGCGCCAGAACGCGCCATGGAGGCCATCGAAGCCCAGATACGCGCCACCGGGGCAACAGAGATCTCCACGTCGCGGATCGGTGCCCTGGCGATGGCGGCTCTGCGCGAGATCGACCAGATCGGCTACATCCGGTTTGCGAGCGTCTACCAGTCGTTCGAGGATCTCGCCACCCTGAAGCGCGAGGTTGACCTGCTGCTCGAAGAGAAGGGTGCTGGTGGCGGCAAACGCCGCCGCCGCGCCAGCGTGGAGCGTGAAGCGTGAGCGTCCTCTCCGATCGAGACCTGCGCGCGGCACTCGCCTCCGGCGAGATCGCCGTCAGCCCGTTCGATGAGCGCGACGTGCAACCGGCCTCCATCGACCTTCACCTTGATCGCACATTCCGTGTCTTTCGCAACAATCGCTACGGATTCATCGATCCGCGTGCCGAACAGCCCGGGCTGACCGATCTTGAGGTGGTTGCAGAGGGTGAGCGCTTCATGCTGCACCCGGGCGAGTTCGTCTTGGGACAGACGCTCGAGCGGATCAGCGTGGGAAACAGCCTTCTCGGACGACTCGACGGGAAGTCGTCGCTCGGCCGTCTCGGGCTCCTGATCCACTCCACGGCGGGCTACGTCGATCCCGGCTGGATCGGAAACCTCACCCTGGAGCTTGGAAACGTCGCGCGACTCCCGATTGCACTCTATCCAGGCATGAAGATCGGGCAGATCTCGTTTCATCGCATGTCGAGCGTGGTCGATCAGCCCTACGGCAGCAAAGAGTTGCGCAGTCGGTATCAAGGACAGACAGAGCCGACCGCGTCGGCGATCCACGTGGACTTCGACGCGACACGGCGCGAGACTGAACGCTCCTAGTCATGTTGCGCCCGGAGGGTACCGGCGTGCGCCCTGTCCGCACGATCGACCTGGGCGGCATCCGTGTTGACTTGATGCAGATCGGGGTGTTCCGCAGCGACGCGGGCGCCATCTTCGGGCCCGTCCCGCGAACAACCTGGGAGCCGCTCGTCCGTGAGGAGATCGACGCACAGTCGCGGCTCTTGCAGTCCTTGAACACGCTCCTTGTACGAACGCCCTCCGATGCGATCTTGCTTGAGACCGGTGCGATACCTGCAGGTGAGCGCCGCGACAACGACGAGATCCGATCGGTGAGTGCGCGCGACGCCCTGATCGCCGCGGATGTCGATCCAGCGGGCATTCGCTACGTGGTTCCCAGCCACTTGCATCGCGACCATGCGGGCGGCCTCACCAGCGGCGACGGCGAGGCGGCCTTCCCTGACGCGACGATCGTTGCGCCGCAGGCCGAGATCGACGCGGTGGCGAGCCCCTCCGCGCGTGCGCGTGCGGCCTACGACGTGCCGATCCTCACACGCCTCTTCGCGGCGTCGCCCCCGAAGGCATTCTCGGATCGACGACAACTCCTGCCCGAGGTCGAGCTGCGCCTTCTCGGCGGTCACACCCCCGGCTCGCAGGCAACGATCATCAGAGGTCGAGAGCGCACGCTCCTCTTCATGGGTGATCTCTTCATGCGTCCATGGCAGGCGAATCCACGATGGGTCACGGCGTTCGACGATGCCGCTTGGATCTCTGTCGACGCGAAGAGCTCGATCTTCGCGGAGGCTGCTGCCGAGGAGTGGTTGATCGTCCAGAGCCACGAGCTAGCCGCTCCGCTCGGTCGACTGGAGGCTGACCGGGATCGTTTTCGGCTGGTTTCGGAGTAGCCCTCCGCGGCGGGACTAGGGAGTGCGGAGTAGGGGGGCGATCAGTCCTGGCCCGTCCTCCGGCGTGAACGGACGTGGGAGCACCTGGAGCACGCGCCACTCGGCATCGAGCAGGATCTTCGTTGGCAGACCGCCGGCCAGAGCGGAGCGGAAGAGCGCGCCTGACTCATCGAGGAGAATCGGATAATCGAGGCTGTATCGCTCCGCGTATCCGCGAACCGTTTCGCCGAGCTCCTGAACGGAGACTCCGATGATCATCAGACCTTCCGCTCGATACGCACGATCGAGTGATCGAAGAGTGGGCGTCTCCTGTTGGCAGGGTGGGCACCAGGTGGCAAAGAGATCGAGAACGATGAGGCGCGGTTCTGCATGTCCCGCCGCGCGCCACGCTTCCATGGCGTCTCCGTAGGTCCCGCCGGCTGCAGCCGGTTGCTCACGCGGAATGTCGAATGCACTGCCGACGAGCGGTCCGCGCGCATCCGGATCGATGACGTAACGGCCCTGATCGTCGAGTCCGATGCCTGACGTGCCCGCAGTTGGAATGTTTGTGCCAGCAAGTGCCAGGATCCCGGCGACAACGAGCGCGATCACGCCGATGCGAAGGAGTGCGCGCCGCGGGAACGGCCCGATCGCTGTCACGTCTAAAGCCCTGGGAGTCCGGGGAGATAGCGGGCCAGAAGCGGCAGGAGCCCTGCCGAAATCGCAACCCCGATCAGCGCAACCAGGACTCCGCCGAGCCGACCTGCGGCGGGCGTCCCTCTCCGCAGCACCGACAGGATGCGGG
>CAINCM010000192.1 GCA_903847005.1 uncultured Chloroflexota bacterium
CGCGTTTGGGTCACCACCCGCGCGGAGCGCGGACTCCGGCACAAGCCCCACGATCTCGCTGTCGCCGATCTGCACTCCGAGCAGACGCGCCTCTTCTTCCGCGCGGGTGCGAATGCTGTGCAGCGTGATGCCTGCGCTGCTCGACGCCACTACGTTGTGCAGGTTCATCGAGAGCTGCGCGCTCTTGACGCTTGGAAGACGGAATCCCAGCGCCTGGAGGCCGGGTATGCCGCGTGGCGCACTCCCGCGCATCGATCGAGCGATCGCTCGTGCAGCGGTGGCCAGCTTCTCCTCTGCGGCCCCGGTCAACTGGATGTTCCACGCCGCCATGAGCGGTCGCACACCGACCGCAACCGCGCCGCCGGTCGGGTGCGGCGCGATCGGGCCCTCATCAGGTTCGCCGTCTGGGTCTCGCTGCCGTTCGGCCAGCGCCTCGAATCCGCCGCGTCGAATCTCCGGCAGCGCTCGTCTCGCCTCGTTGCGCGCGACAGCACCGTAGAAGTGAACGGGGAGGTTGAGGTCCGCAGCGAGGGTTCGACCGAGCGCACGGGCCGCCACCACCGCGCCGTGCTCGCTTCCGCCAGGTCCGAGTGGGATCAGCGGAATCACGTCGATGGCACCGATCCTCGGGTGCACACCGCGACGAGCGCCGC
Source organism: uncultured Chloroflexota bacterium (assembly GCA_903847005.1). GTDB lineage: Bacteria > Chloroflexota > Limnocylindria > Limnocylindrales > Limnocylindraceae > Limnocylindrus. Next base: position 654 of record CAINCM010000192.1, read on the forward strand.
TCTTTGCAGCGGCGGTGAGATCGATCGTTGCAATCGCAATGCGTGCCAGTGCGCGTGTCGCAAGGGCGAGCGCGTCGGCCTCCCCAACATAGGTGTAGACGCTGCGGTCGTGATCAGGGTCGCGGTGCACGTCGAGCAGCTGAACTCCCGGAGAGCCAGCGACGACCGCCGTGAACGCGGCGAGGACCGCCTCGTCGCGCCCTTCGCTCACGTTCGCCACGACCTCGTATGAGGGGAGTGCGCCCGATTGCCGCACGGCGCTCATTCGAGGACGCGTCGCATCACCGGCCAGCGACCATCGGGCCCCGTGGCGGCGACAGCAAAACCGAGCCGCTCCCAGAAGCGCCGCGTGGCGGATGACGTAGCCTCTTCGTCGAGTGCGGCTGCCGTTGCAGGCTCCTCTGGATAGGCCTCGACGGCGGCGAACCCCGCGCCGCCCAGGCGCGTCAGCACGCCTTCGACCAACGCGCTGCCGAGCGCGCGTCCGCGCGCCGCCGGGATCACGGAGATGCAGGTGAGCACCGCTGGCGGTGGCGTGGAAGGGAGATCGGGGTATCGATCGCGCAGTCGCTGCGCACGAGGGAAGGCGGAGAGCGGGCCGGCCTGGCAGTACGCCACCGGTTCTCCCTGCGCGAGCAGGATCCAACCCATCGGTCCGCTGATCGGAAGTTGGCGCGTCAAGAGTCGCAGTTTCGTCGGCTGGCCCGGAGCTGCCGCCGCATCGCGCAGCGCCTCTTCGCGAGTCGGCGCTTTCGGTGCGAACGGATTGAATGCAGGCGCCTCCAACTCCTCCGCGCCGAGGAAGGCGGCGAGTGCCGCCTTGCCGCCAGCTGGAGCGGTCGCACGCGGGGTGCTGCTCGCGGTTCGCGGATCGAGGTGCACCGCCTTGCTCCCCTTATCCGCATCCTCCCACCAGGTGCATGTGCCGTGATCGGCGTCGTCGCGAGTGCACGGAGGGACGAGCGCAAGGTCATCGGCGCTCTCTACGCCGACCAGTTCAAACCCGTCGCCGATGTCGATCCTCATCCTCTGGGATACTAGACCCCATGGGAACACACGCGTCAGATGAGAAGGAAACGCTCGGCCCGTTGAACATTCGAGCGTGGCTCGCGGGTGCCGTCGGCGTTGCGATCGGCCTCATCACCGTTGCGGTGATCGCGGCTGCCGCCGGAGCTCTCTAGCCCCAGCGGCAACCAAGAGTTCAGTCGCTGTCGATCAGCGCCGTGCAGCGCGGCGCGCGCTCTTCGACGCACCGCCGAGTGAGCGCCGTACCCAGACGACGATCGCGCTGACGGTACGACCGATCACCGAACCGAAGAGGGCACCGACGATTGCGATCGGCACGCCGATCACCACGATGTTGATCGCGGCGACGACGACCGCTCGACCGACGTTGATCAGATTTGCAAGCGCGCTGCTGATCTCGTATCCGAGATCGAAGTCGCCCGACGCCTGGTCGACCGGAGAGACGGGCAGCTGTAGCGACACGTTGATGCTCGCCATCTCGACCTGGTCGGCCAATGCCGCGCGCTGCGCCTCGAACGATTCGATGTCGCCCTGGATTCGACTCAGCTCGGCCTGGACTGCCACGATGTCGCTCACGCTTTCGGCGCGATCCAGCAGCGCAAGGAAGGCCGTCTCGCTGGCGCGGAGGTTCTTGAGTCGCGCCTCGAGGTCGACGAGCTGCATCGTGACCTCGTAGCTGCCGACGTCTTCCGATACGACATCGCCCTGCTCGCGTAGCGACGCCATCACGCTGTCGAACTTCGACGCAGGGACGCGGAACGTGGCGTTGACGTAGAGCTGATCGTCCTGTCCGTAGCGTGAGCTCCCGGAGAGGTAGCCGCCCTCGGCGGTGATCAGATCGGTGATGCTCTTGAGCGAGGCTTCGACGCCGCTCACCTCGAGGTAGATGCTGCCGTAGCGGACGACGTCGACGCGCGCCGCGTCACCGGAGCTCGCGGTCGGCACCGTGGTCGGTGCGCCGACGTCCAGGCGATCTTCGCTGACCATCCCTTTGTCCACGACGGCAGACTCGGCAATCGCCGATCCACCCGAGCCGAGCAGGCCGAAGCTCAGCGTATTCAGGCCGGTCACCAGGGCCAGAGCGAGGGCAAGTACGGCGCCAGCGAGGGCTGGAAGTCCGAACCTGCTCAGTCGAGTCGTCAGTGCGCGCATCGTCCACTCCTTCTCTGTTGGGTCCTGTGCAGACCCGGCACTCCCTTAACGCTTCCTCCGAGGCGGTGGTTCCTTCGCACGCGGGAGGAGCGTGTCAGCGCCCCTAGAAGAGGCCGACGATCTCCCCGCCGCGGGCGAGGTCGAGGTCGATCCGTTCGCCGCCAGGTGCCTTGTTCAGGCCCGGCATGAGGCGCATGTCACCGCAGATCGCCGTGATGAAGCCGGCCCCTGCCGCCAGGGTGACACCGCGGACGGGCACTCGGAAACCCGTTGGACGACCGAGCCTGCTGGCGTCGTGGGAGAGCGAGTACTGCGTCTTCGCCATGCAGATCGGGAGCCTCCCGTAGCCGAGCTCCTCGAGTCGTGTCAGGCGCTTCGCAGCGTTCGGCGAGATGTCGACCCCGTCCGCCCCGTAGATGCGCATCGCGATCGTCTCGATCTTCTTCGCGAGCGGCGCATCGTCTGCGTAGATCGGCGCGTACTTCGCCTCGCCGGAGGCGACCGCCG
>CAINCM010000193.1 GCA_903847005.1 uncultured Chloroflexota bacterium
GATCCACGCGATGCGCCTCAACGGAAGCGATGTGGCGAAGCCGAGTTGGAACGGATACCGTCTAACGCTCGATGCCGCCCTGCTCAAGCGCGGTGCGGAGAACCTGCTCGAGGTCGAGTACGAGAACCCATTCGATACCGGGGGCGACGGCGTCTTCCGCTTCGTCGACCCGGAAGATGGCGCCGAATACATCTACACCAACTTCGAGCCGTACGAAGCTCATCGGATGGCGCCACTCTTCGATCAACCGGACATCAAGGCGCAACTCACGCTCGAGGTGCTCGCCCCTGAGTCATGGGCCGTGATGGCGAACGGTGCCGAGCGATCGGTCGGCGCGGTCGATGCCGATGGGCGCACGTTGCGAACGTTTGCGGCGACCCCGCCGCTCGCGACATATCTCTTTGCGATGACCGCGGGAGCCTACGTGGGCGAGCGGCGCGAGCTTCGCCTCCCGGGCCGAGCGGAGCCGATCCCCGTAGGCCTCTGGTCGCGGCGCTCCCTCGCCAAGCACCTCGAGCACGATCGATTCCAGGAGATGACCGAGCAGGCGTTTGCATACTACGGCGCGCTGTTCGGTCGCGAATATCCGTTCGACAAGCTCGATCACGTCTACTGCCCAGAGTTCAACGTGGGGGCCATGGAGAACGTTGGGTTGATCACCTATACCGAGCGATACATCTTCCGCAGCACGCCTACCGCAAGTGACGTGACCGATCTCGCCGAGGTGGTCTTCCACGAGATCGCACACATGTGGTTCGGCAACCTGGTCACCATGCGCTGGTGGGACGATCTTTGGTTGAACGAGTCATTCGCCACGTACGTGTCGTACCTCTGCCTGACGGAGGGGGCGCAGTACCCGGATGCGTGGCGCGAGTTCAACGTGCAGCTGAAGGCGTGGGCACTTCGGGAAGATGACGCGCCGACCACCCATCCGATTGCGGGGCGCGTGCTCGATACCGACCAGACCTTCCTCAACTTCGACGGGATCACCTACGGGAAGGGGGGTGCGGTCCTCAAGCAGCTGGGCGCACGACTCGGGCGCGACGGCTTCGCCGCGGGGCTTCGACTCTATTTCCAGCGCCACGCCTTCGCCAACGCGACCCTTTCCGACTTCCTTGCGGCGCTCGAAGAGGGGAGCGGGGTGCCGCTTGCCGAGTGGTCCGATCAGTGGCTTCGCACCAGCGGGCCGAATCGGTTCTCTGCGCACGTGACCGAGGCCCCCGGTGGCAGCATCGCACGCCTCACTGTGAGCCAAGATGCCGCCTTCGGCGACCCCGTGCTTCGCCAGCACCTGATCCGCATCGCGCTGCTCTATCCAGAGCGAAGCGGCCTTCGCATCGAGGGACACGAGCTCCTTCTCGATGGAGCGAACGCGCAGGTACCGAGTGCCGTCGGCCGCCCGCTTCCGCTCGCCATCATCCCGAACCACGATGACCTCGCGGTCGGGAAGGTCGGACTCGATGCCGCCACGGTGCAATTCGCCGCGGAACGGCTCGAAGAGATCCCCGACGGGCTCCTGCGCCAAGTCACCTGGTCGGCCATGTGGGAGCTTGTCCGCGACGGCGCGGTTGCCGCAACCGACTACGCCGCACTCCTCGCGACCCGGCTCCCAGAAGAGCCAGATGCGTCGATCGTGCAACAGATATTGGAGTCCACGATCGGCTCGCTCCTGCTGCGCTACCTCCCCGACGGTGAACGCGAGGC
>CAINCM010000194.1 GCA_903847005.1 uncultured Chloroflexota bacterium
CATCGATCAGATCACGATCAAGAACCCTGCCCGCGTCTTGACGCTGGTAAAGCCCAGCGCCTAGCGCGCGAGCGGCGCGCGCCGCTTCTGCGCGCACATGTGCGCCGCTATTTGCGCGCCGCCACCATCACCCCGCCGAAGAGGATCAGTGCCCCCACCAGCTGCCCTGGCGTGGGGACCTCGCCGAAGATGATCACCCCCGCCACGAGGGTCATCAGGGGCTGGACGAAGAGGAGCAGCGAGCCGACCACGCTCGGCAGGTGCGGGATGGAGGCGTTGATCAGCGGGTAGCCGAGCACCTGGGACATCAGCGCCAGGAGGACGAGCCAGCCGACGCCGGGCCAGATCTCGGGCGGCAGGAGAGAGCCGGTCGCGAGCGCGAGGGTGAGAGAGACGGCGATCGTGCCGAGGGCTGAGTCGCGCAACATGGTGAAGGGGCCGACGGCGGCCGAACCGGACGCGCTCGTGGAGATGCGACGCGTGATGATCAGATAGAGCCCGTAGAAGGCGGCGGCGCCGAGGCCCCAGAGGACGCCTTGCGCCGGATCGCTCCCCGCGGCGATCACGGTCGGGTCGGCGAGCCCGTTTGCGCCGAACGGGTCGAGGACGCGCGCAAGCATCAGCAGCCCGAGGAAGGCGAGCGGGATCGCCGCGATCGCGCGTTTCGGTGTCCGCTCGCCGGCAAGCGCGGCGAAGAGGCCGACCATGAAGACCTGCGAGTTCGGCACCACCGTGGCGAGGCCGACACCGAGGAGCGGGATCGAGAGGTGGAAGCACTGCAGGTCGAGCGCGAAGAGTCCGCCTGCGACAAACGCGAGCGCGCGGTCGCGCGGTGTTGCGGCGTGCCCTTCGCGGCGTGCGAGCAGCGCCAAGAACGGCAGGGCGACCGCGCCGCGGAAGAGCGTCACCACCGCAGGCGACGCACCGGAGAGCTTGGCGAGCGGCGACGATTGCGAGATGGCGAGTGCACCGAGGGCGGCGCCGAGCCGTGGATGTCGAGTGGCGAATCCGAGCGGTGCGGCGCGCATTGGGAGAGTCTAGCGACTCGTGGACAACGCTCCCGCGAGATAGCGCTCCATGCGCGGCGTCCAGGCGAGTCGACCGTCGCGGTGGACGGCGAGTGCGGCGGCGTCAGGGTCGCGATCGATCCACTGCAGCGCCTCCGCTCCCATCAGCAGCCCGATCGTTGCGACAGCATCGGCGCGGGCAATGGACGGGTGAACGACGGTGATCGAGGCCCACTCGGTTGCCGGCGCACCGCTTCGCGCGTCGATCACGTGTGCGCCGCGCTCCGCGATGCCTGAGGTGGCCACTCCGCAATCGCGCACCACGAGCGGCGCAACGACCGCGCTGCGATCGGACGGATCGACGATCCCGATCCCCCAGCCGCGCCCCTCTTCGGGACCGCCCGCCGCATACGCATCCCCGCCGATGTCGACGATGAAATCATCCAGATCAGCGGCGCGCATCATGATCGCGGCCTCCTCGATCGCCCACCCCTTGACGTAGCCAGAGGGATCCAGGCGCCCGTCGGCGCGAAAGCCCCATGCCGAGAAGCGCCCGCCGCTCTCGACGCGCAGCGCCTCGCAGGCTGCCAAGACCTGAGCCACCTCTGGGTGCGCGTCGGCAACCGTCAGTGCGCCGCGGCCGATCCGCGAGATCTCACTCGTCTCTTTGTACGGCGAAAAGCGCGCGTCGATCTCATGCAGGCGCGAGAGAGCCGCCTCGATCGCCCCGCGAGCCCGCGTTGCGTCCGCGTCACGGAGTGTGATCGTCGCAACGGTGCCCATCAGCTCGCGACGCTCGCGATGCAGCCCTGGCTCCAACGGAAGATGAGCGTCGTCCATCAGCTCGCCTGGTTGATCGCCGACTGCAAGCTCTCCTTGTAGGCGCGACTCGTGTAGGTTGCCCCTCCCACATTCGAGATCTTCCAGCCCTGGTCGGCGATGATGCGCGCCGGGATATCCGACTTGAAGAAGTTCGTGACGCGCTTCGTGTACCCGCCGGCCGTCGGCAGCTGCAGCGCCTTCACCTCCGTGATCGCGCCGCCGCTGACCACGATCTCCACCTGCGCGATGCCGTACTTGAACTCGATCGCCTCGCCGTCGTAGGTTCCATCCTTCAGGGTGCCAGTCGGTGCCGCGCTCGGATTCGGCGCAGTCGACGGCGACGACGAGTTCTGGGGTGTTGGCTCTGCGGATGCACTGGAGGATGGATCCCCCGCTGCGGCGTCCGTCGGGTCGACGGAGGCAAGGTCGCCTCCCGGCGGCGTGTAGGCAACGATGAGCCGCAGCCCTGCGAGGCTGAGGATCAGGGCGATCAGGCCACGCTTCGGCATGTGCTACCAGCCGAACCGTTCGAGGTGCACCTGCACCTTCGGCACGCCGAGTTCGCGGAGGCTCTGGCTCACCCGCTCCATCATCCGCGGCGAGCCGCAGAGGTAGACGTCACGCTCGAGGATGTCGGGGTATGCAGACTTGAGACCTGCGGCAGAGAGCGGGTCGTCGCGGAAGGTGAAGGAGTCGCGGCTCCCCGTGACGAACGAGACGTCGGCGTTGCGAACATCTGCCAGTCGCTGCAGCTCGCGCTTGAAGACGAGCGAATCTTTCGACGGCACGCGGTACATCAGGGCAAGGTCGCCGCGCCGTGCGGGGAGCACCTCGAGCAGCGCGCGCAACGGCGTGATGCCGATCCCCCCGGCAATGAGGAGCACCTTCTCGCGCGTCCGCACGGCACCCGTCAGCAGTCCGTACGGTCCTTCCAGGAAGAGGCGCGTGCCGGGGGCGAGACGCTGCAAGCGCCGACTCCCGTCGCCGAGCGCCTCGATCGTGAAGCGGAGTCGGCGCGCATCGGGTCCGGCAGAGAGCGAGTACGGATTCGAGCGCCACCAGCCGTCCGACGTGAGCGCACGGATGCCGAACCACTGCCCTGCGCGAACCGGGAGACTCTCCAGGTTCCGTCCCGACACCCAGAGCGAAACGACACCCGTGCGCTCCATCACCACTTCGTCCACATAGAACTGGTGGCGAAGGTTACGCACGATGGGAGTGACGAAGCGGAAGGCGATCAGCGGGAGGAACGCCGCTGCGTACAGCGCAACCCAGGTGCTTCGCGCGAGAGCGTCGCCAACGAAGTCGGAACCGAGTGCCAGCTGGTGGGTGAATCCGAGTGCCACGGCCACGTACACATAGAGGTGGATGCCGTACCAGGTCTCGTACGCCAAGAAGGCGCGTGCCGCGCGGATGGAGACCAACGCCACCAGTGCGAAGAGTGCGAGCGCGACGGTTGCACCGAGCCCGCCCTCTTGGAGCACCGTGAAGTCGATGATCCCTTGGACGATCTGATTCGGCGTTGCGATGGTGTCGCCGGAGACGAGTGCAGCGGTGGATGCGAGTGCATGGACGACCAACAGCCACACCGATGCGAATCCGGCGAGACGGTGCAGTCGCGCCGCCTCATCGCTCCCCACAACCTGATCTACCCACGGCGCACGAGACATCAGCAGGATGCCGACCAGCGCGAGCAGGGTGCCGTAGAGTCCGGCAAGCTGTCCGACGGCGGCGATCGCACCGATCGGATCTGCGAAGAGCGTCGCGCCACCGTGTCGAACCCACATCCCCGTGATCAGCACGCCCGCACCGCCGATCAAGAGATAGAGGTCGCCCGGAGTCAACGACCACCGCCGTGGGAGTGGCGGCGTCAGCGGGCCGGAGCGCCGCCCTCGGCCCTCTCCCACCGCCCCCTTGATCCGAGCGCTCAGCGTCACTGCCATCTCCCGATCATGCGTCGCGCCACGCGCTCTGGTCTTGTACACCCGCACATCAGGGAGCGCCCGAAGATGTGAAGTCTCAAACCCTCACGCTCGTGCATGCGCGGGCACGCGACGGGCCTCGCCACGCTACCCCTGAGCCACAACGGGGGCCACGACGGCGCGGAGTTCACGGACGAGATCGTCTCCCGCCAGCTCGATCGCCCATCCGCGCTGCCCCGCAGAGAGGAAGATGCGCGGGGTGGAGAGGAGGCTCTCGTCTGCA
>CAINCM010000195.1 GCA_903847005.1 uncultured Chloroflexota bacterium
GCGAAGCGACGACGCAGCGGTGACGGGCGAGACGATCAACTTCAATGTGGCGAAGCATCGCAACGGGCCGACGGGGAGCGGCCAGCTCTGGTTCCGCAAGGAGGAGACGCGCTTCGTCAATCTTGTCCGCGAACGCGCGCCGGAGATCCCGGCACCTGGAGCAGAGGGCGACCCGCTAATGTGAGGGCATGACCCTCATGCTGATGCGCCCAGAGATGCGGCGCGCATCGTTTCTCTACTTCGTCATCGGACTGATGCAGGCGGCGTACCTCCCCTTCTCCGGCATCGTCTTTCGCGATCGCGGGCTCTCCTTCGAGGCGATCGGCCTGATCGGCGCCGTCAACTCAATGATTGCCCTCGCCGCCGGCCCGATCTGGGGGCACCTCGGCGATGCCGTCCTCGGCCGCGCGAGCGCCTTTCGACTCGCCCTCGTCAGCGCAGCAGTCGGCGTGGCGCTCTTCGCGGTTGGTCTGTATGCGGGGATCCCAGGTGCGGCGCTCGCCGCATTTGCTGGCGCCGGGCTCGTCCCGCTCCTCGACTCCATCGGGATGGAGCAGCTCGCCAAGGTCGGCGGCCAGTGGGGCTCGCTCCGTGCGATCACAAGCCTCAGCTACGCCGCCATGTGCGTGCTGAGCGGTGCGCTCGTGACGAGCGGTGGCGCGATCGCGATCTTGCCGCTCTATGTCGTCACGGCAACGATCCTTGTCGCCGGCACGGTCGGCCTCCACACCGTCCCCGCGATACGACACGGCGTACGACCCGTGCAGAGCGAAGCCGAGGCCGAGATCGAGCGATCGGAGATCGCAGGACCGAACGCAGAGATCGCCGTGACCGGTGATTGGCGCGACCGCTTCGGAACCGTCACGTTGGCATTCCAGCAGTCGCCGAAGCTGTTCGCCTTCTTGATGCTGAGCCTTCTCGTGAACCTCGGCGCAGGGCTCTTCTATGCCTACGGATCGTTTCGCATCCAAGAGGTGGGCGGAAGCGCTGCAGCCGTGGCATTCGGCGGAACCGTCTCCGCCGCAGTGGAGATTCCGTTCTTCCTTGCCGGCGGCCTCGTTGCCGCTCGCCTCGGACTTCGATCGCTCTTCTCGTTCGGACTCATCGCGATGGGGGCCTGCAGCGTTGCGTATGCGATCGTCGGCTCACCGTACGTGCTGGCACTCGTGCGATCGCTCGTCGGCATCGGATTCGCATGCACGCTACTCGCGAGCGTGCTCAGCGTACGAGCGATCGTGCCGTCCGCGCTTCAAGCAACGGGGCAGGCGCTCTACCAGAGCGTCTCGTACGGGCTCGCGGTGGCGATCGCCGCGCTCGTTGGCGGCATCATCTACGGCGAGCTTGGCGCCGCGCCGCTCTTCCTCTTGTCCGCCGCGGTCTTGTTCGGCGCCGTCCCGTTCGCATGGCGGGTTCTGCGCTGAGCCTGCCGGGGCATTCGCGCGCCGCGTGAGAGGTTAGGACTTCGCGAAGATCTCCATCATCAGGTCGACGAAGCGCTGCGCGTTCGCATCGAAGGCCACCGCGGCGTTCGGTTCCTTGCCACCGCGGAAGTGCGTGTCGACGACCGTTCGTCCGAGCGTGAGCGTCCCGGTGGTCTCCACGGCGACGTGGTGTCTGCGCGTGGTGATGATGTCCGGCTCCACGAGCGCCGCAACGCAGAGCGCGTCGTGGACGGGAGCGGAGTTCGGGATGTCCATCTTCTGCATCTCTTCGTAGCTGTTGATCCGACGCGTCACGAACGTCTCGGTCGCCTTCCCCGCGGGCGTGCCGAGTGCACCGAGCGCGGCACACTGCTCGGCGGTGACGAGCGCGCGGTGGGTGGCATCGAGCGGGACCATCAGCACGTCCTTGAATCCCGCCTCGAACACGCTGGCGGCCGCCTCGGGGTCGGCCCAGACGTTGAACTCCGCCGACGGGGTCATGTTCGGCACCTCGTGACCGCCGCCCATGATGATCAGCCGTGGGACCCACTCGGCGAACTTCGGCTCCTGCGCCACCGCCGCCGCGATGTTCGTGAGCGGCCCGATCGGCATCAAGGTGATCGGCTCCGTGGCGTTGCGATATGTCTCGATCAGCCAATCGACCGCACGGTTCGAGGTGGCCTGACGCGAGCTTCGTGGGATGTCGAGATACGTTCCATGGGGATCGGCCGTCGTGTCGGTCTTGAAGAACCGCTCCGAGGGCATCGTCTTTCGCACGAGTGGCCGCGGCATCCCCGCATGGACCGGGATGCTCGAGCGGCCGATCAGGTCGAGCACGGAGATGCTGTTCGCGGTGGTCGCAGTCAGCGGTGCGTTCCCGAACACCGTCGTCACGCCGATGAGGTCGATCTCCGGGTGCAGCGCCGCGAGCATCAGCGCGACCGCGTCGTCCGTCCCTGTGTCGCAGTCGATGATCAGTTTGTGCTTTGCCATCGGCTGATCATACGCGAGTCGAAGCGCACGCAGGTGTTCTGGTACGCGGTTGGTACATGGGAAAACCTCACTATCCCTGCAGCCGAATCGCGGCGCCCGCTGCGACGGCGCAGAAAGGGGAGGCTCATGCGCAAGC
>CAINCM010000196.1 GCA_903847005.1 uncultured Chloroflexota bacterium
CGCCGAGCCGTTTGCCGTTGCCGCCGCGAATGAAGCGAGCGCGAAGACGGCGAAGAGCCCGGAACGGATTCGTGCCCCGCGCAACGCCTTGAACTCTTCGGCGCCCATCGGTGCGGCCACGTGGCGCTTCTCTTGACTCTTCTTGCTCATGCGGTGCCCCCCTTCCGCCGTCGCTGGAATGGCATGCGAATGATCCGTGCCGTGAGGTTCGGTGCCGCGATGAACATGATGACAAGGGCTTGGATGAAGAAGAGGAGGTCGATCGGGATCGAGGTCTCGAGTCCCATGAGGCCGCCGCCGTTTCGCAGCGCACCGAACACGAGCGCGGTGGCGACTACGCCGCTCGGTCGCGTCCCTCCCACCAGGGCGATGGCGATCGCAGTGAAGCCGACGCCTCCTGAGACGACGGTCGAGAACTGCTTGATCGTTCCAGTCACTTCGAATGCGCCGCCCATCCCGGCGAGTGCGCCGGAGATGGCCATTGCAGCGATGATCGACGAGGATGCGCCCATGCCGGCGTATCGCGCCGCATCGAGGTTGAGCCCCGCCGCGCGGAGCTCGAATCCTCGCGTCGTCCGGAAGAGGAACCAGCTGACCACAGCGGCGGCGGCGAGCGCGACCACGAAGCCGAGGTGCAGGCGCAGCTCGGGGATCGGCAGGATGCCTGGAATGACGATGTAGTCGGCCAGCGCCTTGGAAATCGGCTGCGTCCCGTCCTCACGTTGAATCAGTGTCCAGTTGGACAAGAGGAAGAAGATCGAGAGGCTGGCGATGTAGTTCAGCATGATCGTCGTGATCACCTCGCTCGAACCCGCCCGCACCTTCAAGAAGCCCGGGATGAATCCCCACGCGGCGCCGAGCAGCGCGCCAGAGGCGATCGTTCCAACGATGACGAACGGCGCCGGGAGGCCTGCTCCGCCGAGGACGATCGCTGCGGTCGTCGCCCCGAGTCCACCCATCAGGAACTGTCCTTCGCCTCCGATGTTGAACACCCCAGAGCGGAAGGCAACAGAGACGCCCAGCCCGACGAACATCAGCGGAATCGACTTGAGAAGGCTTTCGGTGATCGGCCGTGCCGCGCGAGCGAGCTCGGCGGGGTCGCCAGATGAGAGCGCTTCGGCGATCCGCTCAGGGTTGCCGAAAGCGCCCCTCAGCAGGGCGGAGTACGCGGCGCCGACGCGCCCGATGCCCTCCCCCAACGCGCCGACTGGATTCGTCGGGATCATCGCGAGCACTTCGAGGTCGCTCAGCATGATCACCACGCCGCCAACGAGCAGCGCGACGAGGATGGAGAGAGCCGGCAGGCGCACGGCCGACAGCGCGCCTCTGATGCGGGTCATACGGCCGCACCTCCCATCAGGAGGCCGACGCGCTCCCGTGTGGCATCTTTCGCCTCGAGCACGCCGACGATGCGCCCTTCGAACATCACGGCGATCCGATCGCCGAGTGCCAGCACCTCATCCAACTCCGTGCTCACGATCAGCACCGCCGCGCCCGCATCGCGCTGTTCCACGATGCGCTTGTGGATGTATTCGATCGAGCCAACGTCGAGTCCGCGCGTCGGCTGCGCCGCGACCACCAGCTTGACGCTTCGAGAGAACTCTCGGCCGACGATGACCTTCTGCTGGTTGCCTCCAGAAAGGCTTGCGATGTCGGTGTGGATGGATGGAGTACGGACATCGAAATCCTTCACGATCTTTTCGGCCTGGGCCTCGATCGCACGTCGATTGAGCGTGATGCCTGAGCTGTTCGGCGCGCGGTGATACGAATTGAGCATTAGGTTCTCCGCGACCGTCATCCCCTTGATCATTCCGTCTCTGCTGCGGTCTTCTGGGATGTGTGCCACGCCGGCATCGGCGATGGCACGCGGGCTCGCGCCGACGAGATTCGTTCCCTCGAGGGTCATCTCGCCGCTGTCCACCTGTCGCAGGCCGGTCACCGCCTCGACCAACTCTGTCTGTCCGTTCCCCTGCACGCCGGCGACGGCAAGGATCTCCCCCGCGCGGATGTCGAGATCCACGTTCGACACGGCGACCTCTCCGGCGCTGTTCAGGACATTCACCTTCTTCAAGCTGAGCGTCACCGATCCCGTCTTCGCCTTGCCTCGTTCAACGGTGAGCTGCACCTCGCGGCCGACCATCATCTCCGCTAGCTGCTTCGGGTCGGTATCTCGAGGCTTCACCGTGCCCACGACCTTCCCCCGCCGCAAGACCGTGATGTTGTCTGCGACCTCGAGCACCTCGTGGAGCTTGTGCGTGATGAAGATCACGGAGGTGCCGGCCGCCGCGAGCCCGCGGATGATCTCGAACAGCTCTTCGGTCTCTTGCGGAGTGAGGAC
>CAINCM010000197.1 GCA_903847005.1 uncultured Chloroflexota bacterium
ACCGCTGACGCCTACAACAGCAACCTGCGCGTCTGCCCCCCGCTGCGCAACGCAAGGGATGCGGCCGCCTGCCGTGCCGCGCTCCGTGACGGCACCGCATCCGCGATCGCAACGGATCACGCACCGCACTCCCGCGAGAAGAAAGAGGTGGAGTTCGGCTTGGCCGCGAACGGCATCGCGGGCGTGGAGACGGCGCTCAGCGTCGCGCTCGCGGCGCGCGCGGCGGGCGAGCTGCCGCTTTCGCTTGTGGCCGCGTTGCTGACAACGGGCCCCGCCGCCGTCCTGAATCGGCCAGAGCTCGCGCGCGGGTTGGCGGTTGGTGGCGCAGCGAACCTGTTGGTGGTGGATCTCGCGGGCACTTGGGTCCCGAGTCGACAGACGCTCGTCGGGCGCAGCATCAACACACCGCTCCTGGGGAGACCGCTCCCCGGCGTGGTGCTCATGACGCTGCTCAACGGCGAAGTCGCGTGGAAGGCAGAATGAGGGGGTGAGCACCTCACCCGCACCCGAGATGCCCGAGTACAAGGGGGCACCGCTCAGTCCCGACCGCGGCCCCGGACTCGGCTGCTTCTGGATTCAAGTCGTTGCGCTCGTGATCTTCATGATTCTGGCCCCGCTCTCGGCGGTACTGAACTGGGGTGCGGCGATCGCGACCGTGCTCTTGATCGGGGTCGTGGTCTTGCTCCTCTTGGTCGGACAGACCTCCATCTTCCTCCTGCGCCTCGTGGCGGCGGATCGTCGCGGTCGGCGTGCGCCGCTCGCAAGCAGGAGCAAGACGGTGGGGGAGCTCGAGGATGAGGCGCAGCGTGCGAAGAGCGACAGCAAGGACGGCGGCGTGGGAGAATCTCGCTGATGCCAGTCCTCGCAACGTACTTCTCGATTCGACGGGGGCGCGACCCCTTCTTCAAGTTCTTCATGCGCACCCTCTTCCCGAAGACGGTGAAGAGCTACGAAGAGAAGTTCGGCATCAAGTTCCTGGGCTGGTACAACGTTGCGCACGGGTGGGATTTCGACAACGTGATCCTCTTCGACCTTCCGGACTACGGCACCCTCGATCTTCTCGAACGCGACGAGTCTTCGCGCGCGCTGGGCCACCGCGCGGGCGAGTGGATGTTCGAGCGTCACCACTCCATGTTCCTGCGCGAGCGACTCTCGCGCGACCTCGAGTATCGCGGCTGATGGCGGCGAAGCGACCCGCCAAGCCACTCAAGAAGAAGATCACGCTCACGCGGGCGACGCGCACGCGCGCGGCAGCGACGCGGCGCGGGCTCCCACCAGAGCTTGCCCGAAAGCTCGCCGATGCCGCCGAGGCGGCAGGATCGGAACGGCTCACGGCGGTCGAGCATGCGGCGGATCGGCTCGGCCGCTACCTGCGCGAGCATCGCAACACGCTGAAGGTCGTCGCCCCGCTGCTCCTTGCGGGAAGTCCGAAGGCGCCGCAGCTCATCTTGGAGGGCGACCTCTCCTTCCGCGTGCGCTCCATCGATGCGCGCAAGCGCAGCAGCCTCGATCGCGCCTCCACCGCCGAGGTGGTGGAGCTCTGGGCGCCGGCAGATCTCTATGACCGGATCGAAGCTGCGCTGCGCACCAAGGCGGGACTTGCGGTGCGCCCGACCGGCGCGATCGTCGCCGGGCTCGGCGCCGCCGGTGATCACGGCGCAAAGGTCTAACGCGCGATGGGCGCTGCGCCCGTCCGCGCCCAGCTGCTCGCCGTAGGCGAACTCGCGCCGGGACGCACGGCGCTCCTCCTCCGCCTCCCTGAACTGATCGCATCGCTGCGCGCGGGACACGCGCTCCACCTTCTCCATGCTGAGGCGGGCGGATATCGGCTGCGTCGTGTGGCACCGGTGACACACATCGATCTCATCGCAGGGAGCGTCCAGGTTGGACTGCAACCACGGGTGGACGGAGGTCGCGACTCGCTTGCAGAGCTCGCGCCCGGCACCGACGTCATCGTGAGCGGACCTGTCGGACAGCCGATCGGTGTCGATCCTGATGCGCTGCAGATCCTCATCGTGACGGACATCGAGGGGTTCCCCTGGGTGCGCCTCCTCGCCACTTCGCTTGCGGAGGCAGGGCGTTCGGTGACGATGTTGATCGAGGCGAACACCGCAGCGGAGATCCCTCCCACGTCGCTGTTGCCCGAGTCCGTCGAGGTCGTGGTTGCGACCGCAGATGGAAGCCTCGGCCACCGCGGCAGTGCCGCGGACCTGGTCAAGACGTTCGCGGAGTGGGCGGACCAGATCGTTGCGGCTGGGTCGAGCGACCTGCTCAGCGCGACGGGACTGCAGCTCCGCGCGGCAGGCGCGGAAGACCGCACGAGTGCCCGCGTGTCTCGTCCTCGCGGAAGCGCGCATGCGACACGACTTCAACTGATCCTGGCGCACGAGATCGGGTGCGGGAGCGGAGTCTGTGGCGGGTGCACCTATCAGAGTGCGGCGGGGAGCATTCGTCTCTGCAAGGAGGGACCCGCGGTGACGGCCGACGGTGGCGCAGCGCGCGCACGGAGCCCACGCTGATGGAGTCCCGGGTGGCAACAGCGGGCGTGCGAACGGACCTGGATCTTGGTGCTGCGCACCCGTTGAGGCTCGAACGGCCGATCGTGATCGCGAGCGGCCCGCTCGGGTTCGGCGCCGAGGCGAGCGAGCTGATCGACCTTCGAGATGTTGGGCTCTTCGTGACGCGCGGCGTCTCGCTCGCACCGCGCAGCGGCCCGGGCCTTCCGCGCATCGTGGAGGTGCCTGGTGGCATCCTGCACGCCACTCTCCGTGAGAATCCGGGCGTCGACGAGGTGATCGACCGGCACGCCTCTGCATGGCGAGCCGCACCGTGCGCCGTCGCCCTCTCGCTCGTGGCCACAGATGAACGGTCGCTCACGGCGCTGATTGCACGAGTGGAATCACGCGCCGATCACGTGCGGCTCGATGCGTACGAGCTCGACCTCACCTCGCCAAGCAACGCGCTCGCCGGTGCACGATGGGAGAGCTCGCATCCTGAGGCGGTGCAGCAGATCCACGTGGCGAGAGAGTGCACCGAGCTCCCGATCATCGTGAAGGTCTCGCCAGATGCGGCCTCGCTTCGTGCGCTCGCGGAGGCGGCCGCAGACGTCGGCGTCAGCGCGCTCTCCATCAGCGGATCCCCGATCGGATTCCTGCCGCGCCGTAGCCGCACGGGAGGTGCGCTCGCCGAAGGGCTCGGCGAACTCTCCGGCCCGCTGATTCGTCCACGCGCGCTCGCCGCAATCGTCGCCGCG
>CAINCM010000198.1 GCA_903847005.1 uncultured Chloroflexota bacterium
CGGCGCGCAGGTACGGCGCATCGCGATCGAGACGGATCACCTGGAAGCGCGATGTTCCGAGTGTGACAAGGTCCCACCGTCCGTCGACATAGCGCGTGGCCTCGCGGATATCCGCGATCGTGCCGATGGACGCGATCTCGCCGCCGCTGATGTTGATCACGCCGAACGGCGTGCGCGACTCCATGCACCGCTTCACCATCAGTCGATAGCGCGGCTCGAAGATGTGCAGCGGGAGCGCCACACCCGGGAAGAGGACAATGTCTAGTGGGAAGAGCGGAATCAGCGACGCGCGCGGCGGCGTGGGGAGCGTCTCAGCCTGGCCGTCGGGCTCGCGCCCGTCGCGAGCAGGATCCCCGTTCAGGGGAGGCTCAGTGGCTACAGGCGGAGGGAGCGCCGGCCGATTCCGCGGTGCGGAAGCTCGAGCCGCAGCCGCAACCGCCGACCGAGTTTGGATTCTCCACCGTGAAGCCGGCACCCATGAGCGAGTCCACGTAGTCGACAGAAGAGCCGATCACGAGCGGGACCGACTTCTCGTCCAGATAGACCTTGACGCCGTTCGTCTCGAAGACCTGATCGTCCGCGTTCGCTGTCTCTTCGACCATCATGCCGTAGCGATATCCGGAACAGCCGCCGGCGATGATGTAGACGCGCAGGCCGATGGCGGGATTCGTCTCCCCCTTGGTCAGATCGCGGAACTTCGCTGCAGCGGCGTCGGTGAGAACGAGTGGTGTCGCGGGCTTCTCGACCGGCGCGCCGGTTGCCGTCTCCTGGTTCAACATCGCTGCCTCCTGCTCTCGTGGTGGCGCCGTGCGCCTAGATCAGGATTCTACCCGCTCGACGAGCATGGCGATCCCCTGGCCGACCCCCACGCACATCGAAGCGATCCCGAAGCGGCCTTCGCTTCGTCTGAGCTCCCGGGTGAGCGTGACCATCATCCGGGCACCGGAGGCGCCGAGCGGGTGGCCGAGCGCGATCGCACCACCGTGGATGTTCGTGGTGGCCGGGTTGAGCCCTAGTTCGCGGATGCAGGCAACCGCCTGGCTTGCAAAGGCCTCGTTCAACTCGACACGATCGATCTCTTCTGCGCTCAGTCCGGTGCGCTCGAGCAGCTTGCGAATCGCCGGAATAGGACCGATCCCCATCACGGAGGGATCGACGCCCGCCACCGACGTCGCAACCACGCGAGCAAGCGGCGTGAGTCCGAGTGCGCGTGCGCGTTCCGACTCCATCAGAAGCAGTGCGGCTGCGCCATCGTTGATGCCAGATGCGTTCCCTGCGGTGACACTTCCGCCCTCGACGAATGCAGGGCGCAGCCTTGCAAGGCTCGCCGCATCGGTATCCGGACGGGGATGCTCATCCTTGTCGACCACGATCGGCTCGCCCTTGCGCTGTGGGATCGAGACCGGAACGATCTCCTCCGCATGCACGCCGCTCGCCGCCGCTGCCGCCGCTCGGCGCTGCGACTCGAGGGCGAATGCGTCCTGATCCTCGCGCGACACGTTCCACTTGGTCGCAACGCGCTCCGCTGTCTCGCCGAGGGAGATCGTCGGAAACCTCGCATCCAGTCGTGGGTTCACGAAACGCCAGCCGATCGTGGTGTCGACGAGTTCGCGGTTGCCGCGTTCGAACCCGCTCTCTGGCTTCAACGTCACGAGCGGCGCACGGCTCATGCTCTCCACACCACCGGCGATCACCACATCGGCATCACCAACGGCGATCGCCTGGGCCGCACTCGCCACCGCCTGAAGTCCGGAGCCGCAGAGTCGATTCACCGTCTGGCCGGCAACCTCGACGGGGAGCCCCGCGATGAGGAGCGCCATCCGCGCGATGTTGCGGTTGTCTTCGCCCGCCTGATTCGCGCAACCGAAGATGACGTCGTCGATGGATGCGGGATCGATCCCGCTGCGTGCAACGACCGCCTCGAGCACCGTGGCGGCGAGATCGTCGGGGCGTACCCCTGCAAGCGCACCGCCGTACCGACCGACCGGGGTGCGAACCGCCTCGACGATCCACGCCTCGCGGAGTGGTCGTCCGGGTGCGACGGAGGCCGTGCGCTGCGTTGCCATGCGCAGAGTCTACGCCCAGCGCTCCGCTACGATGGGGGCATGAACTCGACGAGCGGCTCCGCACCAGTCCAGACGAGCGAGGCCAGCCTCCCCTCTGTGGTCAGCGCCCTGCCGGGCGGTCTCCCCTCGCTCGACGAACTCTTCACCTTCGCCGCCGACGCCGAGCGTCGCTTCCGCACCCTTCGACTGCGCATCGAAGATCGCAGTGTCACGGTGCGCGGCGAGAGCCTCACGCGAACGGAGATCCTGGTGGATCGTCCGCGCGCGCGAGTCACCACGTCGACAGGGTCGGCCTACGAGGTCTGGAGCACCGACGGGGTCACCGTCGAGCAGTACAACGCCGCAACCAGGACCGCAACGCGCCGACCTCACCGTGCGCCGCCAACGGGACTCGATGACGCAGAGCTTCCCGCGACGGCAAGCCACCCGCTGACGCTCGGACCGCTCCCTTCAAAGGGCTGGACGGGCACCTTCCTTCGCCCAGCGCACTTCTGCGCCAACACGTTGCGCAGCGGCACACTCGGCGCGATCCACGCGTCGACGTATCTCGGTCGCGCCGCACTCATCGTGGAGTCTGCCGCGCCACGTGTGATTGAACGCGTTGGCGATCACGCCACCTTCCGATATCGCGTCACCTTTGATCGCGCAACGGGGATCCTCCTTGCCGTGAGCGAGATCCATGATGAGCGCGTCGTGCGAGAGGCACAGGTGAGTGCGATCACG
>CAINCM010000199.1 GCA_903847005.1 uncultured Chloroflexota bacterium
ACGCGGCAACCGCCTCGTCGCGTTCGGCGATCGTGAGGGCGAGGCGTGCACGAAGTTCCTGCACATCTGCCGCCACGGCGCCGACCGCCGCCAAGCCACGACCGACCGCCGCGAGTGGCTCGGTGACTAAACGGAGTGGACCGGCGAGTGCATCGCGAACCGCCGTGCTCGGCGCACTCCCCGAGGTGGCGAGTGTCGCAACAACGAGTGCGACGATGAGCGCACTGGATCGCCCGCCGATGGAGATCTCCTTGCGGGCACCGGTGCGCAGTCGAGAACGGAAGAGCACGGTGCTCGCTTACCGCAGCGGTCGCTGGTAGGTCTCTGGTACCAAGAGTTTTTCGAGGGAGTCCACTTCCTGCAAGATGATGCCGGTGCCGCGAACGACGCAGGTGAGCGGATCGTCTGCAATGCGCACGGGCATGTTCGTCTCGGCCGCCAGGCGCACCTCGATGCCGAGCAGGAGTGCGCCACCGCCGGCGAGCACGATTCCCTGATCCATGATGTCGGCCACGAGCTCTGGCGGTGTCTCTTCGATGGTGTCGCGCACCGCGTTGATGATTTCGATGAGCGACGGCTCGATCGCTTCGCGGATCTGCGGCGCCGAGACCTCGACGGAGCGCGGCAGGCCGGTGAGGAGGTCGCGACCGCGAAGGGTGATGCGCTGCGCATCCCACTCGCCGGAGTGCGCGGAGCCGATCGCCATCTTGATGTCCTCGGCGGTTCGCTCCCCGAGCAGCATGTTGTACTTGCGACGCGCGTAGGCGACGATGTTCTCGTCCATCTCGTCGCCGGCGATCCGGATGCTGCGTGCGGTGACGATCCCGCCGAGGCTCGTGACCGCCACCTCCGTGGTTCCGCCACCGATGTCCACGATCATGCTCCCCGACGGCTCGGCCACCGCGAGCCCCGCTCCGATCGCCGCCGCCATCGGCTCTTCCACGAGCCGCACCCAGCGGGCGCCCGCCTTGAGTGCCGCGTCGCGGACGGCGCGCTTCTCCACTTCGGTGACGCCGGACGGAATGCCGATGATCATGCGCGGCCGCGCGGCGAGCCAGCCTCCGGAGTGCACCTTGCGCACGTAGTGGCTGATCATCTGCTCGGTGACGGCGGCGTCGGAGATGACGCCGTCACGGAGTGGGCGGATGGCCACGATGTTGGCCGGAGTCCGACCGAGCATGCGCTTCGCCTCCGCGCCGATCGCGAGCACCTTCCGCGACTTCGATTCGACGGCGACGACGGACGGCTCGCTGATGACGATCCCCTTCCCCTGCACGTGGACGAGCGTGTTCGCTGTACCAAGGTCGATGCCGACGTCGTTGGAGAAGAGGCTGTACAGGCGGTTGAGCATTTCGGGATGGTAGCACCCGCCTCACGTGCTACTCGGGGAGCCCGGCCGCCCCCCAGACACCAGGGCGTTGCGAGCGGATGCTGCTCCAACGACCGTGCCCGATCACGAGATGGTCGAGGAGTTCAAGGTCGAGGAGGCGAGCCGCCGCCACCACCTCCCCCGTCAGGCGCACATCCTCTTCCGAGGGTTCGGGATCGCCACTCGGATGGTTGTGCACCAGCGCAAACCCGACGCCTCCCAACTCGATCAC
>CAINCM010000200.1 GCA_903847005.1 uncultured Chloroflexota bacterium
AGGGAGCACGATCACATCGCGACGTCCCGTTGCGCTGATCGCAGAGGCAATCTCGGCCGCCGAGGGATTCTCTGTCTGTCCGCCATGCACCACCTGAGATGCGCCAGCCGACTTCATCATCGCCGCCAGCCCACGCCCCGCGGCCACCGCAACGATGGCGATTCCAGGCTCGGGTGCCCGCTCCGATGATGCCTGTGAAGATCCGGCTCGCGTCGAGAGATCTGCAAATGCTCCGTGTCCCGTCGCGCGTTCGGCACTTTGCTGATCGAGATTTTCGATCGTGACCCCGCGCACTTCGCCGCGCGCAATCCCGTACGCGAGGATCTGATCGGGCTGAAGGTTGTGCACATGTACCTTGCAAACGGATGTGTCGCCGGCGACAAGGACACTCTCACCGATCGCCTCCAGATCGGCACGGATCTGTACGAGGTCGAGCGGCGCGCCCGTGGCACGCAAGATGAACACGGTCTCGTAGCCGTACTCGCCGCTCGCGGCGTGGCCGCCGCCAGATGAGAGCGGCGCCGTCGGGGCCATCGCGGCTTTCGCGACATCGCCCTCATCCGTGGTGGCCGACGGGGCGACGGAGGGCACATCCGCAATCCCCTCGAGGATCAGCTGCAGCCCGGTGCCTCCCGAATCGACCACCCCGGCCTCGCGCAGCACTGCGAGGAGCGTTGGTGTCTTGTCGACCGACACGCGCGCGGTTTCGGCAACCCTAAGGAGGAACGGGCGAAGCTCTGAGGCACCTTCCGCGTCCGCCAACGCGCTCGACGCAACCTCCCGCGCAACAGTGAGGATCGTGCCCTCGGTCGGCGTTGCAACGGCACTGTAGGCATGGAGTACCCCGATCGAGAGTGCGTTTGCGATCTCTGCGGCGCGGGCACGCTTCCTCCCTCTCACCGCCTGCGGCAACCCGCGCAGGATCTGCGACAGGAGAACCCCTGAGTTGCCCCGTGCGCCTAGGAGCGCGCCTCGAGCGACCGCTTCGCTCACTTGGTCGATCGCGGTTACGCCAGCGGCGAGTGTGGACTCACCCTCTGCGATCGCGGCCTTGAGTGTGGCGAGCATGTTGGTCCCGGTGTCGCCATCTGGCACTGGGAAAACGTTGAGTGCGTTCACCTCTGCAACGCGTGACTCCAGTCGCTCAGAGCCTGAGCGGAGGGCCGCCATCAGCTCCACGCCATCCCAGCTCTTTCGGCTCATCGCCCACCCCCGGACGGTGGCCGGGTCCAGATCACGTCGGTCGGAGTTGCACCGAGAACGCCGAAGGGCCGCCCCGTCGCCCGTGCTCGCGTCGGCTCGCTTCGCATGATCCCTCCCTCCGCCAGGGCGCGCTCAGCCCGCTGGCGTTCCTGCTACGATACGGCACCAACGGCGGCGCGTCCCTCCTGGACGCCACGCACAGCAAGGAGAAGGTCATGGCTCGCTTCTGCGTCCTCTGCGGAAAGGATTCGATCTCGGGTTTCAACCCCCAGTCGGTGGGGATGAACCGCGTCCGTGCTCATCGGCGCTTCAGGGCGAACCTGCAGCCAACCATGGTTCTCGCCAACGGGACGATGAAGCGAGCGCTCGTCTGCACCTCGTGCCGACGAACGGCGACAAAGGGCGCCTAACCCTCCCCTACCTCTTCGGTCGCAACCCTTCAACGGCGGCGCGCATCTCTGCCGCGCCGAAAAGCGCCGTTCCTGCCACCAGGACATCCGCTCCTTTCGCCACTGCATCGGCCGCGGTATTCGTTCGGATCCCGCCGTCCACATGGATGAGCGGCGCTTCGCCGAGCGCACTCCGGATCGCACCGATGCGCGCGGCCGCTTCTGGCAGATATGGCTGGCCACCAAAGCCAGACTTGACGGTCATCACGAGCGCAAAATCTAGATGCTCTTTGAACGCGGCGAGCGCCGAAGCTGGAGTCCCTGGATCCGCTGCCAGTCCGGCCTTCGCTCCTGACGTCCGAATGGCGTCGAGTGTGCCCTGATGGCGCTCGGGAACCTCGATGTGAATGGCGATGGTCTGACAGCCTGCGGCCGCGTATCGGGGGGCCCATCGTGACGGGTTGCTGACCATCAAGTGCGCATCGAACGGGAGCGACGTCGCCCCACGAAGCGCCTCCACCGTCGCGATCCCAAACGTAAGGTTCGGCACGAAGTGGCCATCCATGATGTCGAGGTGGATCCGGTCGACCCCGGCCTTCTCCGCTGCCTGAACGGACTCACGAAGTGCCCCAAGATCCGAGTTCAAGATGCTGGCAGCGATTTGAACGACGCGGGTCACTTTTCAGCCCCGCCAAGCGGTCCAGATGGCGCGAGCGGCGTCGATGTCCGTTCGCCTTTCAAGGCGGCCGCGCTCGCCACAACGAGCAGCTCCCGTCGGCGTGCGACCGCTGCTGGAGGTGGAGCTCCGGCGCGCTCCGCGGCAAGCTGCCCGCACGCGGCACCCGCCTCACGACCTCGGTTTCTTCGGACGGTCACGGAGAGCCCAGTGGCGCGAAGCTGCGCTGCGATCTCCTCGATGCGCGCGGCGGGGCTCTCGTGCCAGGGCGTGTGCGCCACGCTGTTCATTGGGATCAGGTTGACGTGCGCGCCGCTGCCACGCAGCAGGTGCGCCAGCGCCGCCGCATCGTCGGCGCCATCGTTGATGCCGCTGATCATGGTCACCTCGTAGGTCGTACGGCGACCGGTCGCTCGCGCATGTGCAGCTGCGGCTGCGACGACCTCCTCAACGGGCCACTTGCGGTTGAGCGGCACAAGGAGATCTCGAAGAGGATTTCGAGCAGCGTGGAGCGAGACGGCGAGCGTGATCTGTGGTCGCACCTTCGCTAGGGTGGCGATGCCGGGCACCACCCCGCTCGTCGAGACCACGATTCGGCGCTGTCCGATCCCACCACGGAGTGGATCCGTCAAGCCATCGATTGCCGAGAGCACCGCGTCCAGGTTCTGCAGCGGTTCGCCCATCCCCATGAACACCACATTGGTCAGCTCGCGTCCTTCCGATCGGAGGATCTGCCGCGCACGGCGCACCTGGTCTTGGATCTCTCCCGCCGTGAGGTTTCGAGTGAAACCGAGTTCGCCCGTGGCGCAGAAGGGGCAACCCACCGCACAGCCCGCTTGGCTTGAGACGCAGATCGTTGCTCGTTCTCCGCGGCCGCGCCGGGGGTCCGGCGGATAGCGCATCAAGACCGCCTCGACCTTGACTCCCCCGCTCAGGGTGACCAACAGCTTGGTCGTTGCCCCATCCTCGGCATCCTCCCGTTCGAGCTGCTCAACGGAGTAGAATCGCGCGACGCCAGCGAGTGCCTCCTGAGCACTGCGACTCAGGGTGGAAACCTCAGACCAGGCTGTCGCGTCAGAGCGCCAGAGGGCGTCGAGGATCTGCACCGCACGATACTTCTCGAGACCGAGCTGCGCGACAAGCCTCGCAACGCCTCCTGGATCGAGGTCGGAGATCGCCGGGAGGGGCAGCGCTGCAGAGCTCATGGGCGGATTCTCGCACGCGGAGCGAGAAGCTCAGGTCGGCCGTGAATCAGGGCTGTGCCGCTCATCCGTCGTCCGCCCATCGGCGTGACCTCGTGCAGCGGAACGGCGCCGTCGACGAGCCCGAGCAGGAGCACGCCCTCGCGGACGGCCAGACCCCCAGGCGGGAGCGCAGCATCCGAGACCGGCGGCCCCACCACCTCGAGGTTCAGTCGCTCCAATGCGGGCGCGAGGCTGATCCAGACTCCTGGCCACGGTCGGTACGCGCGCCAGGCTCGATACGCCCGCTCGGCGGTCCAACTTGCAAGGATCTCCCCGTCTGAGCGTTGCAGGCGACGAGTCGTCGAAACGCCGCTGTCTGATTGCGGCATTGGGGAGATCTCTCCTGCCATGTATCGCTTCATGGTCGTCACAATTCCCTCAGCGGCCAGCTGCGCAAGATTCGCCTCCAACAGTGGAGCCTCCTCATCCCCTCGCAACGGATAGCGCTGGATCTCGAGCAGCGGTCCAGTATCGAGACCCTCATCCATCAGCATCGTGCAGACTCCGGTCTCACGATCGCCCGCGAGGATGGTTGCCGGGATCGGCGCGGCGCCCCGATGCGCCGGCAGCAGCGAAGGATGAAGGTTGAGGATGCCACGTGGTATCGCCCGCAGCAACGCCCCGGGAATGATCTGACCAAAATCGGCAAGCAGACCAACGGTCGGGCCACGTGACACGATGGTCTCTTGCATCGACGAATCGCGCAGTCGCCCAACCTCGAACAGCGGCAGTTCGTGATCGCGTGCCCACCTTGCGACAGGTGTCCCGATGAGCCTGCCACCTCGACCAGACGGACGCGGTGCAGAGGTGACTACGCCGACCACGCTCTGCGGGTCGTGGGTGTGTAGCGCGCCGAATGCTGGCACGCCGAAACCGCCACTCCCGATCAGCAGAAGCCGCAGATCAGTGACTGTGTGCCTCTGCGGCCCGTGCCGCACGCTTGGCGCGCTTCCCCTCGGGGCTCTCCGGGTCGGCCTCAGAACCCTCCCCGTCCTCGTCCCCACTCACTGCGATCAGCTGATCGAGCGAGTCAAGATAGTCGATGTACAGCTTCCCCTTGAGGTGATCGAGCTCATGCTGTACCGCACGGGCAACGAATCCATGTTCGCTGAATCTGTACGGACGACCGTGTCGGTCCTGAGCCTCAACCCATACCCTCTCACGTCGTGTGATGTCGGCAACATAGCCCGGAATCGAGAGACAGCCCTCGAGATCTGTCACATCACCCTTGTCGCGCACGATGCGGGGATTCACCAGTTCGTATGTGCGCCCCTTCGCCTCCACAACTGCCACGTTGAGCGGCTCACCGAGTTGCGGGGCGGCGAGACCGACGCCAGGGGCGGCACGCATCGTGTGCGCAAGATCATCGAGAAGGCTGTGCAGCAGCTTTCCGAAGCTTTCGACCGGTTCGCCGGGGATGCGGAGGCGCGGATCGCCGAGGAGTAGGATTGGCTTCACACTCATGCGATCATTCTAGCAATCGTGGAGTCAGACCTTAGAGGAGCGTCTCTGGGTCCATGTCGATGCTCACATCTCGACCACCGAGCCCCCGAACGAGCGGGAGTGGATCCGCCGAACGCAGAATCAGGTTCTCCCGCCAGCGGCCTGCGCGCTTTGGCACCCACGCAGGGATGGGACCGAGCAGGCGTGCATCCGAGCCTTCAGGGAGCTGAGCGCGCAGTCGATCCGCTACGGCCACCGCCCGCGCGTGCGTGGCGGCAGAACTTGCTCCGGAGACGGTGATCTTCGCCGTGCGGAGAAAAGGCGCGCCACCCGATCGCTCGCGCTCCAGTGTCTCACGCCGGCGCCACGCGCTCACATCGCCGCCCCGTGCAAGTTCAACCGCCGCTGCGATGGCGGGATCCTCCGGGCGATAGCTCTGCACCCACGCGGTGCCACCGCCGCCGCCGCGCCCCAGGCGGCCGCTCGCCTGCACGATCAACGCGACGACACGCTCTGCAGCGCGCTCATCGGGAAGGAGGAGCCCTGCATCCGCGGAGGCGATCCCGACGAGGGCAAGTCGCGGCAGATCCAGCGCCTTGGCCGCGAGCGCCGTACCGATCAGAAGCTGTGTCTCGCCTTTTCGAAACGCATCGAGGATGCGATCGCCGGCACCGATGCTGGCGGTGGTGTCAGCATCCAGGCGGCCGATGCGGAGCGCTGGCAGGAGCCGTTTCACCTCGCTCTCCAGGCGCTCCGTCCCCCCTCCGATCGCACGGATCCGCGCACCGTGACAGGATGGGCAGCGCGTCAGAGGCTCTGCTACGAGTCCGCATCCGTGGCATCGCAGCAGCGAACCGGCGCTGTGAAGTACGAGTGGACGTTCGCATGAGGGACATGACTGGGCTGCACCGCAGTCCCTGCAGAGGAGCGCCGACGCTAGTCCACGCCGATTCATGATGAGCAACGCCTGCTCTCCATCGCTCCATCGCAGGCCTTCGAGTGCCGCAAGTAGTGGTCGACTGATCATCAGCTTCCATCCGTCCTCGAGCTCCCGCCGCATGTCGACCACTTCGACTCTGACCGGCGTGCTGCGAGGCTCGAGTGTCACGTGCCGCCATCCCTGTCGCTCCACTCGTGCAAGCGTTTCGATCGCAGGGGTGGCGCTGATGAGAAGCACCGGGGCCGCAGCAAGCGCACCGAGCATGATTGCCGCATCGCGCGCGTGCAGCCGTGGCGTGCGATCAGATTTGTACGCGCTCTCGTGCTCCTCATCCACCACGATCAAGCCGACGTCACGGCTCAGCGAGCCAAGTGCAACGCGTGTGCCCACCACGAGATGCGGTCCGCTCTCCCTGAGTCGAACGTGGGCATCAAGGCGCTCGCCCTGGCTCGCACCGGAATGCACGAGCTCGGGCTCGATTGCGGTGAGGCTTCGAAGCACATCCGCAGCAATGGCGACCTGGGTTGCCTCGGGAACGAGCCAGAGAACCGAGCGTCCCGCGAGGATGGTGCGCGCCGCGATCTCGGCCGCAAGTCGACTCTTCCCAGATCCCGGCGCTCCATCAACGAGGGTGACAGGCGCAAGCGGCACGTCGTCGAGGAGCGCGCGCTGTGATGGACTCCAACTCGTGATTCCGAGATCGCCGCTGACGCTCTCGCGGCGGTCGGCATGTCGGCGTTGACGACGACGCATCTCGATGCGCACAAGTCCGAGTGCCGCCAGTCGGCGCACGGCGGGCAGGCCACCGGGAAGATCAGAGGCCCGCACGAGCCCGTCGCCCTCGATGGCGGCCCGATCGAGTGTCGCAAGGAGTTGCCGTTGACGCAATCCGAGCCGGGTACGCGCATCGGGACGTTCCGATGCCTTCGTACGCACCGCATGCGGCTCTTCGATGAGGCGACCGTGGACCGCACTAAGTCTCCAGCCTCGCTCGAGGCGACCGTCGCGCTCACCACTCCGAATCAACGCCAAGAGTGCGCTGCGTCCGGCACCTCGCGCTCCCGCGAGACGATCCACCGCGACCCAAGATGCACCGATCCCCACCCTCTCCTCTGCTTCGCTCGGAGCCAGCACGGCACGAATCGCAACCTCTACCTTGTCGAGGAGTCCAGGTGGGAGGAGTGATCGAACCGTCAACGCGAGTGGCGCGAGCCAGTGTGCGGAGATCGCCTCCGCGAGCCTCATGCCGAGCGGCCCGATGAGGGAGCTGTCGCTGAGTTTCGCCTCGGCGCGCTTCAGTGCGATGCCGGGAGGGGGTGAGACAGCACCCACGTCGGAGGTGACGATCCCAATCGCACGTCGCCCTCCGAATGGAACGACAACCGCGTCTCCAATGCCGATCTCCACGTGCTCTGGTGGCAGGTAGTCGTAGAGTCGCTCGCCTTGCGGGCCAGGAAGGTCGACCGCAACTCGAACGGTCCGTTGCGGCTCAACGGGCGGCATACGTTGGGGCGCGCCGCCCCCGCTCACACTCTGATCCGACGCTCCGGATGCTTGGCACGCTCCGAGAGCACGATCTTTTCGACCTGTGCCGCCGCCTCTTCCGGGTAACCCGTCTCATTGAGCACCAGGTAGTCATACTCCTTCGCGCGATCCATCTCCACGATCGCGCTCCGCGCACGTGTGACAAGCTCCTCAGCCGACTCCGTTCCCCGGCCGGCGAGTCGTGCAGCGAGCGCCTCCGGCGATGGCGGAGCGATGAAGATGAGCAGCGCTTCAGGAATCTCTGCCCGAACACTTCGCGCTCCCTGCACATCGATCTTGAGGATTGCATCCTGTCCACGCTCGAGTGCCTCACGAACCTCGCTCCGCGGGGTGCCATACGAGCGGCCATGTACCGTGGCCGATTCGAGCAGCCCGTTCGCTTCTCGAAGGGCACCGAACGACTCCTTGCTGTGGAAGTGATAGTGGACTCCCTGCATCTCGCCGGGACGCGGCTCTCGCGTGGTGCAGGTCACGACGTAGTGGAATGTCTGTCCGATCGGTCGCCGACGCAACTCGTTGATGATCGTATCCTTGCCCACTCCGCTCGGGCCGGAAATCACGATCACCTGCGCCCCCGCTGCGCCGTCGCGACGCTGACCTGGCATCAAACCTCCGATCTCTCTTCGTGCAACCGTAGCGTATCGAGTGGGAGTTGCAGATCGGAAGGGAGCGGTGCTTCGAGCCGCATCAGTCGTCCGTCACGCGGATGCGTGAAGGCAATCCGCCACGCGTGCAGAAAGAGCCGCGTCGTCCCTTCGGGCCCTCGGCGACTCGTCCCGTTTCCGTATGTGGGATCGCCCGCGATGGGGTGCCCAATCTCGGTCAGATGGACGCGGATCTGGTGAGTCCTCCCCGTGATGAGGTCGACCTCGAGGAGCGTCCATCCGGCGAATCGCTCACGCACCCGGTATCCGGTTGTGGCGGGTCGGCCGCCGGCGACGACCGCCATCCGCTTCCGCTCGGACGGGTCTCGACCGATCGGAGCCTCTATCCGCCCGACCTCTGCCGCCACGGGGCCCTGGACGAGGGTGACGTAGGTCTTCTTCACGCGCCGTGCCTTCAACTGTGCCATCAGGCTCGATTGTGCGAGATCGCCTTTCGCTACAACCAGAAGACCCGAGGTGTCTTTGTCAAGACGGTGGACGAGTCCGGGACGCGCAACGCCGGCGATCCCCGGGAGATCCTCCACATGATGCAGGAGCGCATTCACCAGCGTCCCGCTCGCATGGCCAGGGGCTGGGTGCACCACGAG
>CAINCM010000201.1 GCA_903847005.1 uncultured Chloroflexota bacterium
GTGGAGACGAAGGCGAGTGTCATCGGCGCGGCGCCACTCCGCGCCTTGATGATCTGCGGGGCGATCACCGTGGGCGCGTTGTCGCAACGTCCGCCATCCACGCGAAAGCCAGAGGAGCGTCGCCGCGCGGCAGCATCGTAGTAGTGATCGCCGTGCGAGTGCACGTAGAGTGCCCCGGACGGTGCGATCCCTCGCAGTGCAACCTCGCTCGTGAAGCCAGGTCCGACGCTGCTCTCAACCGACCAGCCGAGTCGTTGCAGCGCCGCCGCGGCCCCGGCGGCGAGTCGATCGGGTGCGGTGGAGTTGAACCAGACACACGGCTGGTTGAAAGCGGTGCGATTGGCGAGCACTGTCGCGCTGGCCGTTGCCGCGGCGCTGGCCGGCGCGGTGACAGCAACGGCAGCGGCGAGAAGTAGCCCGGTGAGCATGTCGTCCTCCAGATGCGGGAGGCGAGTGGTGCGGGCGGTGCGTCAGCAGGTCGGCAGCGTGCCATGCCTCCCGTAGCGCGCGCGTACGGCAGATCGCGGTTGGCAGGCTCGACGCAATGCTGATAGAGTCCCGCAATCAACGCCGCGTGGACGCGAAGCTGGTGGAAATCCAGCACTGTCCCGCAACGGTAATTGGGAGCGGCGCTCGCGGAGTGCTCCCATCAGTCCGGTCGCCGGACACGCGGCATGGAAAGGCTATTCGCCCTCGAGGCAAGGGAGGAAGCATGAATGCTTTCGTACGCGCGCACCGTCGCTTCTCGTTCGCACCCATCCTGATCGCCGCCGCGATCACCCTCACGTCGATCACCGGCTGCACCGCCCCCGAGAGTCCACGTGAGCCAGCCAACTCCGCACTCACAGAAGCGGCCTTTCCGCGCACGCTGACCGATGACGCGGGGCAGGAGGTTCTCGTCCCTGCGGCCCCAGCGTCGATCGTGGCGCTGACACCGGCGAGCGTGGAGACGCTCGTTGCCCTCGGCCTTGCGGATCGCGTGGTCGCGCTTGCGGAGTGCACCTGCACGCCAGCGGAGCTCGCTGACACACCGACCGTCGCGAGCTACACCGGCGTCGACGTCGAGGCGATCGTCGCCCTGGAGCCTGATCTCGTCTTCGTGGCAGCGCCACCTTTTACTCCAGAAGATGCGATCACGGCGATGCGCGCGGCGAACCTCACGCTGGTGACGTTGAATCCGACCAGCGTCTCCGGCGTGCTCGGCACGATCCAGTTGATCGGCGACGCCACAGGCAGCACGCTGCTCGCAGCGGACCTGACAGCGGAGATCGAGAGCGAGATCACCGCACTCGTCTCCCTGGTCGACCAGGCATCGAGCGTGAGTGTCTTCTACGAGATCGATGCAACGTCCGCCATCTACGGACTCGCCCCCGATGACTATGCGGCGGAGCTCGTGGCGCTCGCGGGCGGTGCGCTGGTGTCGAGTGGGACGCCTGGCGTCTATGAGATCTCGCTCGAGCAGCTGATCGCCGCCGCGCCGGAGGTGATCCTGCTCGGCGATGCGGCGTACGGCGTCACCGCGGAGGCGGTGGCGGCGCGACCGGGCTGGTCGAGCATCCCCGCTGTCGCCAACGACGACGTCCGTCCAATCGACGGCGACCTTGTCACGACGCCGGGTCCGCGCCTCGCCGAGGCGCTCGCTGCGTTGATCCGCGCGATCAACCCGACGATCGTCCTCCCGTAGCGTGCGCTCGCAGCAAAGCCTCCGCACGCTCCTCACGGCGGGCGTCGCACTCCTGGCCGCCGTTGCGATCCTTGCGATCGGAGTCGGCTCTGTTGCGATCCCGCCGACGGAGGTGATCGGCATCTTGATGCACGGGATCGGGGTCGGCACAGGTGCCGCCGCAGACGCAGGATCCACGGCGATCGTGGTGGAGTTGCGACTGCCGCGCATCGCCGCCGCGATCCTCGTCGGCGGCGCACTCGCCGTCGCCGGCGGCGTCTTCCAGTCGCTGCTCCGCAATCCGCTCGCCGATCCTTACGTGCTCGGCACGAGCAGCGGCGCGGCGCTCGGTGCGGCGGTTGCGATCCTCGTGCCGATCAGCGGCGTGGCCTGGG
This sequence comes from uncultured Chloroflexota bacterium, assembly GCA_903847005.1. Classification (GTDB taxonomy): domain Bacteria; phylum Chloroflexota; class Limnocylindria; order Limnocylindrales; family Limnocylindraceae; genus Limnocylindrus. Next base: position 2,059 of record CAINCM010000201.1, read on the forward strand.
AGCTCGGTGGCGTGCAGCTCGCCGCATTCGCCGGCGCGCTCGCCGCGGTCGGCATCGTCTGGCGCGTAGCGGGGATCGGGAGCGGCGAGGAGCGCATCGCGAGCGTGCTCCTCGTTGGCTACGCGGTCGCCTCGCTCTTGGCCGCCGCGCTCTCGCTCGTGATGTTGATGAGCGGCGCAAACCTCCGTGCGATCTTCGGCTTCTTGCTCGGCGGTCTCGACGGCGTCACTTGGCCGCGCCTCGCCGCCGCCGCGCTTCCGCTCGTGCTCGCCACGCTCCTTCTTGCGATCCGGGGTCGACCGCTCGCCGCGCTCCTGCTCGGCGATGAGGGTGCGGCGCACCTCGGCGTCGAGGTGCGCCGCGAGCGCCGCATCAGCGTGGCGCTCGCCTCGCTTGCGACCGCCGCCGCCGTTGCGCTCGTCGGCCTGATCGGCTTTGTCGGCCTTGTCGTGCCGCACCTGATCAGACTCGCGGTCGGGCCAGATCCGCGTGCGGTGCTGCCCCTCTCGGCGATCGGCGGCGCACTCCTTCTTCTCGTGGCGGACAGCGTGGCGCGCACGATCGGCATCCCAGTCGGCGTGATCACCGCGCTCATCGGCGCACCCTTCCTCCTCTGGCTGCTGCACCGCAGCAGACGCGGGTACGCACTGTGAGCGCGCACGAGAGCGAGCGCGCAGCGCAGATGCCAGAGCAGCCTGACATGACGCCGGATGCGTCGTACGAACTGCTCGGTGCCCGCGACGTGCACGTGAGCATCGACGGCGTGCAGATCCTGCGCGAGATCAACCTGAAGATCGGCGTGGCGGAGCGCGTCGCCATTGTCGGCGCAAACGGCGCAGGGAAGACATCGCTCCTGCGCGCGCTGAGCGGGACGCTCCCCGTGACGTCAGGCGAGGTGATCCTCTGCACCGAGCCGATCACAAGGCTGAGCCGCGCCACCATTGCGCGTTCCATTGCGGTGGTTGGCGCAGACCTCGCCCTCCCGTTTGCAACGCGAGCGGATGAGCTCGTGGCGCTCGGAAGACTCCCTCATGGGAGCGGGCCGAGCGGGCCAACGGCTCACGATCGCGAACGCGCGGCGGCAGCGCTCGAACGCGTTGGCGCCGCCCATCTTGCTGCGCGCGATGTGCGCACCCTGAGCGCGGGCGAGCGGCAGCTTGTTGCGATCGCTCTCGGCCTCGCACAAGAGACGCCGATCTTGGCGCTCGACGAGCCAACGGTGCACCTCGACCTGAAGCATCGCGTGGAGGTCGCCGACCTCCTCGTCTCACTCGCCGATCGCGCGCGCACCGTGGTGGCGATCTTCCACGAACTGGATATGGTGCGCGACCTCTTCCCGCGGGTGATCGTGATGAAGGGGGGACGGATCGTGGGCGACGGTGCCCCGAGCGAGGTGCTCAGTGCGACACGCGTGGCCGATGCGTGGGAGATTCCCGTGGAGCGTGCGGCGCGCCTCTAGCTGCGCGTGAGTTAGCTGCGCTTGCGCGGAAGGTCCAAGAAGGGGAGCGGCACCACCGTGGCAGGGATCTGCTGGCGCGTCTCCTCGATCTGCCACTCGATCCCCACGCTGCTGCCTGGTTCGGCGTGTTTTGCCGGCA
>CAINCM010000202.1 GCA_903847005.1 uncultured Chloroflexota bacterium
ACTCGGCTTCCTCGCCGATGTCTCAGAGCGATATCGGGCCGATCGAAGTGCGGTGATGGGCCTCTACTCCATCTTCCTCGGACTCGGCCAGGTGATCGGGACGTGGGTGGCGGGACAGATCGCCAACGTTGCCGGCGTCGACGGGCTGGTGTACTCGACCCTCGGCTTCCTCGTGATCGCAGGTAGTGCGCTGCTCGTCCTTCGCCGGGTGGAGCACGAGATCCTGCCCCCGCTGAGCGCGACGCAACGTGCCGCGCACGACGTGCTCTCGAATCCCCAGAAATAGACCCCCGCAACGCGCACGTCCGCCGATAGACTCTAGGGAGCAGGGGAGACCCCCTGGCCTATGTGAGGAGGAGCAATGGCGGCGAAGGTTGCAATCGTTTCCGACAGCGCATCGGACATTCCACCACAGCTTGCAGCGGAGCTCGGGATCACGATCGTCCCGGTGATCGTCTCCTTCAACGAGGAGAGCTTCAAGGTGGGCGAAGAGATCTCCATGGACGAATTCTGGAAGCGACTCACCGCTCCTGGCGCCCCGTTCCCCAAGACCGCGGCGCCATCCGCTGCCGCCTTCACCGCCGCCTACGACAAGGCGTTTGCGGGCGGGGCGGCTGAGATCGTCTCGATCCACGTCGCCTCCAAGCTCTCCGCCACGTATCGCAGCGCGGAGATGGCCGCCGCCGCACACCCGCAGAGCAAGAACATCCACCTCGTGGACACCGCGACCGCCTCGGCGGCCGAGGGACTCTTGGTGAAGCGCGCGCAGCGCGCCGCAGCGGCGGGGAAGGGTGCGGCAGAGATCGTTGCAGATCTCCGGGGCGCGATTCCGCGAACCCATGTCATCTTCTTCTTGGACACCCTCGACTACCTGAAGGCCGGCGGTCGCATCAGTCCGGCCCGTGCGGCCATCGGCGGGCTCCTTTCGGTGAAGCCGATCATCGACATCATCGACGGTGAAGTCGTCACGCTGGACAAGCCGCGAACGTCGGCGAAGGCGCGTGAACGTTTCATGCAGATCGTCGGCGAATCGGCCGTCGAGGAGCTCACGATCTTGCACTCGGAGGCACCCGATGTCGAGCAGTTCCGAACGGATCTGGTCACGCGCTTCCCCGCGATCGGCGCGCTCAAGCCGGGGATCGTTCGCGCTGGTGCGGCGATCGGGCCGCACACGGGACCGAAGGGTCTCGGCGTCGCACTGATCCGCGCCTCGTAGGCTCGCACGGCATCGCAACGAGGCGAGGAGAGGGCGGCGGGTTTTTCTGGCTCGTTGTAGCCTGAGCGCGTAACGCCCCAAGGGCGGCTGACTGCGACCTCTCGCCGCAGCGGTCTCAAGAGCATGAGGTGATCCAGCATGAGCCAGAAGAGCGCGTGGGCCGTTGCCCAGCAGCAGTTTGATCTCGCCGCGAAGCGACTGAACCTCGACCCGGGGATCGCCGCCGTGCTGCGAGAGCCGCGCAGGCAGCTGACCGTGCACTTCCCCGTACGCATGGATGACGGTTCAACTCGCGTCTTCGAAGGCCATCGTGTCCAGCACAACCTCGGCCGGGGTCCGGCGAAGGGCGGGATTCGGTTCCACCAAGACGTCAACGTCGACGAGGTGAAGGCGCTCGCCATGTGGAT
>CAINCM010000203.1 GCA_903847005.1 uncultured Chloroflexota bacterium
CCACGCTACCCCTGAGCCACAACGGGGGCCACGACGGCGCGGAGTTCACGGACGAGATCGTCTCCCGCCAGCTCGATCGCCCATCCGCGCTGCCCCGCAGAGAGGAAGATGCGCGGGGTGGAGAGGAGGCTCTCGTCTGCAACGACGGGGAGCTGACGCTTGGTGCCAAACGGGCTCACCCCGCCAACGACGTAGCCGGTGATCCGCGTCACCGCCGCCGAATCCAGGAGCGACGCGCTTCGCGCGCCGAACGCGCGCGCCACCAGCTTCAGGTTCGCCTCGCGGTCGACGGGAAGCAGGACGATGCCTGCCGACTCTCGGCGCGCGCCGCTCGCAACCTGCGGCGCAGGAGCAGGTTCTAAGCCCACGGCGAGCGACTTGAACATCTGCGACGTTGGGATATTCAACGCTGCGGCCGCGGCCTCGCCGTATGAGGCTCGTTCTCCCCGCGCCGGCCCGCGTCCGCCGAGTGGCGGCGCCTCATAGCGGTGGACCCGGTGCGGGATCTTGGCGCGCGCAAGATGCTCGAGCGCAGGCGTACCCGTGGACAACGCTACTCCTTGCGCAGGAGCGGGATGCGCGCCACGAGCCGCGCACCGCCAGACGGCGAAGACTCTGCCACGAGCGTGCCACCGTGTGCGACCGCAATGGATCGTGCGATGGCGAGGCCGAGGCCAGACCCGCCGTCGCGAGACGATCGGTCGCGCGGACTGCGATAGAACGGGCTGAAGACGAGCTCGCGCTCCTCCTCGGGAATGCCGAGCCCCTCGTCATCCACCCAGAGCTCGGCCCGTCCATCGTGCGCGGCGGCACCGATGGCGATGCTGCCACCTGGCGGCGAGTGTCGGATGGCGTTTTCGATCAGGTTGAGCAGAAGCTGCAGCAGCCGATCGGCGTCAATGGAGGCGGACAGTGCGCGCGACGAGATCTCTGTCTGAATCGTCACGTCGCGACCCTGCGCCATGATCGCGGCGCGCTCGGCAGCGGCGCGCACCACGTCCCGCGCATCACCCGGCGCGAGGTCGAGCTGTCGCTCGACGTCGCCGGTGCGCTCTTTCACCAACGTGAGGAGGTCGGCGCTCAGGCGACCGAGCCGTTGCGACTCTTCGGCAATGCCGCGCAGCAGGTCGCGACCGGCAGGCTTCACGAGCCCTTCGCGCTCAAGGATCTCGGCACTGGAGAGGATCACGGCGGCAGGTGTGCGGAGCTCGTGCGACGCCTTCGCCACCATGCCGCGCTCCCGTTGCGCGGCGGCGGCGATCGGCGCAAGCACGCGGCGCGTCACGAGCACCGAAACGAGGAGCGCGGCGGCGAGCCCGAGCCCACCGAAGATCAGGAGTGTCGCCAACAGGCTCTCCTGCTGCGCGTCGGCAATGTCCAGCCGCCCCGCAACCTGAACGTAGCCGAGCAACGGTCCGTCAGGGCCAGCATCTGGATGTCGTACTGGGAGCGTCATCAACCGATACTCGACAGCCCCGATCAGCACGGTGCGCACGTCGGTTGCACCCGCGGCTTCGGTCACCGCTGACACGACAGGGAAGTCAGCGAGCGTGTCCTCGGATGTCGCCAAGAGGGTGCCGTTCGGCGAAAGGATCGCCCACGGGCCGTCTTCGTCGAACTCTTCCTCCAAGATCTCGGGCGGGATCCCGCCAGCTGATGGATCGACGGGATCAGAAGGGTTGACCGGATCGTCTGCAGGCAGTCCCTGCGGCACGCCGCCGTGAAGTGCGGCAAGGGATCCGAATCCGCCCACCGAGCCTCCCGCTCGCCCCAGCGTTGGCCAGGCGGCGACGCGTGCATCGAGAGAGCCCTCGGCTTCTTCTTCCTCCGCATCATCTTCGCCCTCTTCTTCTTCTTCTTCTTCCTCCTCCTCGTCTTCGGGCGGAAGCGTCGGCTCCGGTTCTGGAGATTCGCTCGGCGCAAGCGTCGGTGAAGGGGTCGGTGACGGTGTCGCTCCCGGCGTGCCGCTCTCTTCCGGTTCGGCCGACTCGGACGGCTCACCAGAAGGCGCCGGCGACAGGAGTGGCGGGAGCTTCTCTTCGATCTCGTGCAAGATGTCTGCGGCACGCTCGCGCAGGGCGTCGTCGAGTCCCGCATCGATCGCCCGCGAGCCGGCAAGCGCGCTCCCCACGCCGACGACAGCGACCACCGAGACGATAGCGACGAGGGTGAAGCCGGCAACCTGTCGTCGCGTGCGCGCGAGCAGAGCCTCGATGCCCCCCTCCGCGGGCGCTGGCGGACGCGGCGCGAGGGGGGCGCTCATCCCGCCTCCGGCTCGACGAGGCGATAGCCGATGCCGCGCACCGTCTTGATCAGGTTGTCGTGGCCCGCCTCCTTGAACTTCTCGCGAAGATAGTGGATGTAGAGGTCCACCACGTTCGAGTAGACGTCGGGCTCCGCCCCCCACACCTCGTCGAGCAGCTGCTGGCGTGTGAGCGCCGCGCCGCGATGGCGCATCAGGTGCGCGAGCAGCGCATACTCGCGCGCCGACAGCTCGGTCACGCGTCCGCCGAACGTCAGCGCGTGGCGCGACTCGTCGAGTTCCAGTCCGGGGACGATCACGCGCGAGACCGCGCCGCCTGCGGCGAAATCGTTGCGACGCCCCAACGCGCGAACGCGCGCGAGCAGCTCAGAGGCGGCAAACGGCTTGGTGAGATAGTCGTCGGCACCGGAGTCGAGCCCCTCCACGCGGTCGTCCACCGTTCCGAGTGCGGTGAGCATCAACACCGGCGTGCTGTCCCCAGCGCGCCGACGGTCGCGCAGGATCGACGCACCCTCCAAGTCAGGCAGCATGCGATCGAGGATCACCAGGTCCCAGCGCTTGCTCTCCCAGAATGCAATCCCGTCCACGCCAGTCGCGGCAAGCTGCACGGTGTGACGCTCGGCAGAGAGCAACCGCGAGATCAGCGGCCCGAGTTTGACGTCATCTTCGATCAGCAGGATGTGCATGGATCCATCGTGGACTCGCGCCGCCGAACGGTCAAGCAGCACGCCCGGATTCTTTGCGATTTCAAAGATGCGTGCGAGCCGCCAATGTGTGCGGATCGCAACTGCGTACGGGCCGCAACTGCGCGTGGCCGATCCCTAAAGTCGCTCCACCACCCAGTCGACGCAGGCGGTCAGCGCACTGACATCGTCCGGCTCCACGGAGGGGAAGGTTCCAACGCGCAGGCCGTTGCGCTTCAGCGAGCGGTACGGGTCCAGGTCGACGATGCCGTTCGCCCGCAGCACCTCGCGCAGCAGCGCCGCGTCGATTGTGGCATCCAAGTCGATGGTCACCACGCTCTTCGAGCGGATCGTCGGGTCTTCGACAAACGGCGACGCCCACGGCCGCGACTCGGCCCATGCATAGAGCCGACCAGACGAGTCGGCGCATCGCGCCGCCGCCCACGACATGCCGCCGGATGCGTTGAGCCAGTCGATCTGCTCTGCGGCGAGCAGCAGCGTAGCGATCGCGGGGGTGTTGAGCGTCTGGTCCTTGCGGCTCTCACGCACCGCTGCGGCGAGTGACAAGGTCGCAGGGACGAATCGCTCCCCGGCCAGGCGCTCGGCGCGCTCTATGGCGGCGGGTGAGAGTGCTGCGATCCAGAGCCCACCATCGGCACCGATCCCCTTCTGCGGCGAGAAGTAGTACGCATCCGCCTCCAGTGGATCCCAGGTGAGACAGCCGGCCGCCGAGGTTGCGTCGACGATCGTCAGTCCCGCCGCAGGCGCGCCAGACGCCAACCGCGGTCGTCGTACCGGCGCCGCTACGCCCGTGCTCGTCTCGTTCTGCACCAGCGCCCACGCATCAACGGAAGACGCATCGGCACCGCGTGCAGCCCCATCAAGCTCGGCGCGCGAACCTGCCGGAGCCTCAACCAACAGCGGCGGGCTCAGGTGCGGCGCACGTGCCGCCTGCGCAAACTTGGCGGAAAAATCACCATGCACCGCGTGTGCGGATCGGCGCTCTACCAGCGAATATGCCGCCAGATCCCAGAAGAGCGTGGAGCCACCGACCCCGAGCGCCACCTCATACTCAGAAGGGAGCGCAAAGAGCGTCGCCACGCCGCTGCGCAGCCGCCCCACCAGCGCGCGCACCGGCGCCTGGCGGTGCGACGTCCCCAACAGCCCGCGACCGGCGCGGGACGCGAGTGCGTCTACCTGCGCGTCGCGCACCCGCGACGGCCCAGAGCCGAATCGACCGTCCTCCGGGAGCAGGTCGCGCGGGATGCGCAAGGTTCGTGGATCTATGGGCACCTCAGCGCACCGCGTTGCGCGACGAGGCCGAGTAAGTGGACGCGCTACCGTGCGCGTTTGTTGCCGTGACGCGGATCATCAGATAGAAACCGATATCGCCGACGACCGGCAGATACGAACCTCCTGTCTCGCCGTCGATGGCGCTGCATCGACCATCGAGCTCGCTCGACGAGGATGACACTCGGCCAGTGCAGCGGTACCACTGCAGCTCCGTCACAATCGGTGCGGTTCCCTGGACCCGACCGAGGCCCGCGCTAACCGATCGTCCGACCCGCGGAGACGACGACGCGCTCGGACCGCGATCGAAGATCGGCGCGCCAACCACCACGGCCGACGTCACGCTGACGCGGGTCACCCCGCGGCGGTTCGCGACGTTGCTCGCCGTCGCCGCAACGCGGAGGTAGCGACCGAGATCTGCGGCAACCGGCGTATAGCTCGCGGCGGTCGCGCCGTTGATGCGGGTGCAGCCCGATGGCGTCCGACTCGACGTGGTGGCCTCGCCCGTGCGCGAACAGCGATACCAGAGGTACCCCACGCTTGGGGTCGGACCGCCCGACCATGTCTCCTGGGTGCTGTCCACAGGGGTCCCGACGAACGGCACGGCGTCGAAGGCGAAATCGGTCAACAGGCTCGGCGCAACCGCTGGCAGAATCGTGACATCGCGTGACACGGGATCGGCGCGCCGAACGGCCATGGTCCCCCGCTGTCGCGCCGTCACCGTGCACGTGCCAACGGCCAAAACGCGCACCTTGTCCCCGCTGATGGTGCAGACGCCGGCGGGCGTGGCGGTGTAGGAGATGGTGAGCCCTTGATCCGAGGTTGCACCGGG
>CAINCM010000204.1 GCA_903847005.1 uncultured Chloroflexota bacterium
AGATCCGGCCTCTTCACTCTCAGGGAGGAAGGCGTCGTCTGCCGTCTTCTCTGGTGGCTCGGCGGTGACGCGATCCGCCACTGGCGTCTCGTCTTCATAGGTGTCGTCGTCATCATCATCGCTGAAGCCTTCGTCTTCGCGGAAGAAGGAGCCCTTCGTGTACGGGCGCTCGTCGCTGGTACGGGTGGCCGTTGGGAAGGAGACCTTCCCGACATTCTTCGCGCTGACGCGCTCTTCGCGGATGATGATGCGGATGTCTCCACCGCTGATGGAGGTGATGCCGGCGCTGTAGACGTTGCCATCGGCGATCAGCTTCAAGAGGCGCGCCGCAATCCGCGGCTCGACGCGTCCGATCTCGATCCCGTTCGCCTTGGCGATGAGGCGGTTGCCGAGCGTGAGGAGCTCCACCGCGTCGCCAGGATTCACCTGTGCAAGGGTGGCGACGTCCGTCACGTTGGTCAGGTGCGCAAACCCGGTGGTCCCCGCCTCCTGGATGAAGATGCCGGCGGGGGTGGGCGCGAGCTCCGAGCTCGGCGTGATCTTCTTCCCGACCTGCTTCATCAGCCCCTTGAGTCGCTCGAGGTTGCGTTCGGCGATGCGGTTGAGCGGATCGAGCACAAGGGTCGCCTGGTACTCCTTCTTCGATCCGGCAAGATCGCCGAGTTCCCAGAGGCACTTCGCGAGGCGGTTCTGCGCCTCGATGCGCTCTTCTACCTTGATCTCCGCAGCGAACGCGAGCACGGCGCGATTCTCATCCGCCGCCTCCTGCCATCGACCCTCCGCCGCAGCCTTCAGCGCCGCATCCGCATGTTCACGCGCTGCACGGGTTGGCTTCTGGGTCGGGTTCTCGTTCGTGAGGGTCACGCTCGTCTCCTTCGCTCATGGCGCGCTGCAGATCGGGCGCTGCGCCGCTGGGGAAGGATAGCCGATCGTTAAAGGGAGACCCCGATCCAGAGCACGGCGACCGCGGTGGCGAGCACCAGGACGAGGATCTCGAGGATGAGACGCGGATCCCGCCGCGCCCCGTCGGGGGTCGCGGCCCAGATCTCGCGCGCATAGAAGAGGACGGCGAGCCCCGCGGGACCGGCCAAACGGGCCGCGCCGAGCGCCGCGAACGTGATGGAGGCGATCCCGTTGATGAGCGCCGCACCGAGCGCGTCGCGCACGATGGCACTGGTTCGCTCTCGGCGCAGGCTCGCCATGCGGCCCGCAAGCATCCCTGCGGCGATCGCAGAGCCGATCCCCACCGCGAGGATGGCGAGTGGCCCGACCGGATCCGGTCGCGCAGATGGTGTCCCGGGGACGCTGATCACGCCGGGGACGAGGGCGGCGACTCCGATGGAGGCGGCGAAGAGGATGAACGTGGACACGGCGAGTGCACCGACGCGATCCCGATGCGTTGCGCCACCGGGGATGCGGCGCACGCGCAGCTCCCACGTCACCACGGCGCGCAACAGTAGGGCGCCGACGACGATCGCCGCGACGAGGCCGACGCCGGTAGGGACAAGCCGCGCCGCACCCGCCGTGGCGAGCCCCATCAGGCCCGCGAGAGGGATCTCAGATCCACGCGGGAGTCCCCGCGCGTCCGCGCGGCGCACCGCATCGACGCCGACGGCGGCGAGGATTGCGGCCGCGGCACCGGCGAGGACGGTGGCACTCCCCGCGCTGAAGTGTGCGATCACGGCGGCCACGCCAACGGCGATCAACGTCTCTGCCCACGGCCGCGTCAACTCGGTCTCGCCAAACTCCGCGGTGGTGTCGGCGAAGGCGGTGAGCTGTCGCATGTTGAGGCGTCGCGAGGTGCGCTGTCTGCTCATGTGGGCCTCCGTTCTCCCGAAGGGTAGCGCGCCGAGGGCTGCCCCGCGTAGACTGCAGGCGAACCTGCTGACTTCGGCGGGACCAAGCATCGGAGGGCACGATGCTCCATCTCTCGCGACTCATTGGACGACCCGTTCGTGACAGCGGCATCGACGCCATCGGTTCGATCGACGATCTGATCGTTGCGGTCGGCACAAGCCATCCGCCGGTCACGGGCCTTGTGGTGCGCACCGGTCGCCGACGCATCTACCTCCCATGGAGCTCGGTCGAGCGCCTCGATGCGTCGGGGGCACGGCTCGGGACGGAGCGCATCGACATCGCAAGGTTCAACAAGCGCAAGGACGAGATCCTCCTGAAGGCCGATCTCCTCGACAAGCAGATCGTGGACATCGACGGCCGCAAGGTGGTGCGCGCGAACGACGTGCTGCTCGACGACGTCGAGGGGGCGATGCGACTCGTCGCCGTCGATGTCGGCGCAGCGGGACTCCTCCGTCGCCTCGGCCTTCCGGACAGCTGGATCGAGCGCCTCTCCGGCGGTCGCTCACGCGTCGCCTCGTACATCGATTGGGAAGACGTCGACCCGCTCGGATCGACGATCGCCAGCATGCGTCTGAAGGTGCCGCACGCCGGACTCTCCGAGCTGCACCCGGCCGACCTCGCGACGATCGTGGATCAGCTCACCCCGCGCGACCGCGCCGACATCTTCAGCTCCATCGACGAAGAGGTTGCGGCCGAGGCGCTCGAGGAGCTGGAGCCCGAGACGCGCACCGACCTGCTCGAAGACCTGGAGCCGGAGCGCGCCGCCGACCTGCTCGAAGAGATGAGCCCAGACGAAGCGGCCGACGCGGTTGCGGATCTCTCGCCGATGAGCAGGAGCGCGATCTTGCGCCTG
>CAINCM010000205.1 GCA_903847005.1 uncultured Chloroflexota bacterium
CCCAGGTCAGCTCGCCAGGCGTCATACGCGCGCCACCGCCGATCAACCCAGCCACTGTCAGGTCGTGATGCGGCGAGCGCAGCGGTGGCCGGGAACCTGGCGTCTCCCTTCCTCCCGCCGACGCGATCGCCATGACCTCGGTCGCTTCGCCTTCGGTCAGATTCGGAAGGATGCCGTGCAGCGCATGTGCCAGCATCGATTTCCCCACACCCGGCGGACCCTCGAGGAGGAGGGGGAGCCGACCAACCGCGCTGATCATCAGTGCCCGAACGGCGATCGGCTGACCGCGAATGGAAGAGAGCTCGGGCACCGGTACCGACCCCACCGCATCGTGCAGATCGGTCGCGCGTGCAGGCACGGACGCCTCTCGTGAGATCGGGGCTGCGCCATGAAGCAGCGCAACCGCTTCACTCAGCGTCGCAACCCCAAACGCAGCTGTTTCGGTGTGCGCACCGAGGTGCGCCGCAGACTCCACTGGCATGAGGAGTGTGTGCTGGCGGCGTGCCAGCAGAGGGAGTGCGAGTGGCAGCGCGCCTGGGATCTCTCGTACACGCCCATCCAACGCGAGCTCACCGAGCGCGGCGATCTGACGTCCTGCGAGGCGCAGCTGACCGCTCGCCGCAAGGATTCCGAGTGCAATCGCAAGATCAAAGGAGCCACCACTCTTTCGAAGATCAGCGGGGGCGAGGTTCACGGTGATGCGACGCGCCGGCCAGGTGAAGCCAGAGGCTCGGATCGCCGAGCGGATGCGCTCGCGTGCCTCGCCAACGGCGGCGTCTGGGAGACCCACGATGCGCACCGCGGGGATCCCCGTGGCGACATCCACCTCCACCTCGACGGGAGCACCACGGATGCCCACGAGGGTGCTGCTGGCAATGGAGAGTGGCATCGCCACATCCTCGCGGAGCGTGGGTACGGGGCGCGTACCGTGCGAGTCTAGGTTGCGAGCGCCTCCAGGTGCGAGATGAGTGCCGCCGACCAGCCCTCCAACTCGCCCGCGCGCCTCACCGCTTCGGTCAGCGGCACGAGCGTCCCTGCAAGCTTCTCTCGCTCCCTCACGTGGATCTCGGGCGAAGTGAGCAGCGCAAGAAACACGACGCCGATGTGCACCCGACCGACATCATCGCCGTCATCGTTCAAGAGGCCGACCGGCACAAACGTGGGGAGGCTCGGCGTCGCAACCTCCTCGCACCATTCGCGTGTGAGCGCGGCGGCGATGCCAGCGTCGCCGGCGCCGATGTGTCCACCCACCCCGAACGAGGCGCGCCCGTGCAGGCGTCGATCGCTTGTGCCGGCGAGCCGGTCCATCCAGAAGAGGTGCGCGACTCCGGCTTCGTCGCGGAACATGGCGATGGCGTAAGGAATCGGTTGCTTCCATTCGGGGTCCATCTCGAGTTCTCGACGAGGCCGCAGTTGCGCCGCGGCTTCGAGCCTCGCGATCTCCGACGCGCCATCTTCCGAAGACCGGAATCGGCGGAAGCCTCGCCATGCGCCGCCAGCGAGGGCCGTGTCGCGTGGAATGCCCCAGATCATCTCATCCGCGCCTCGCGCCAGTGGGTCGACGGGTCTGCTCTCTCCGCTCACCCAAGTTCCTCGAGCGTCTCCCGCGCCTCCGCTAGCCGCGCTCGGATGTCCGTGCGTCCCAAGAGCGGATCCCTCTCTGCGGCGGCGAGACGAGCGTCCCAGCGTTCGAGCTCGTCGCGAAGCGCCCGAAGCCGACGACGTACCTCCGCAGCATTGGTTGCGAGGATGTCGGCGCCCATCTCATCGGAGCCACGCGCGAGGCGGGTTGCCGAGTTCCAACCGCTGCTCGCCAAGAGATGCGAGACGCGCCAGCCGTCGACCGCCTTCCCCTGCTCTCCCTGCGAAACGGCGCTCACCAGCGCCGCGGCAACGAGAATCGGCAGGTGACTCACCGCCGCGGTGGCCGCGTCGTGCAGCTCGGCGTCCATCACGATTGGGCGAGCACCACAGCTTGCGGCCAACCGCTCGACGAGTGCGGCGGCGCTGCTCGCACCGTGGTGATCGGGGACAACCACCCACGGGCGACCGACAAAGAGGCTCGCGTCTGCCGCGGCGAATCCGGTCTCGTGCTTTCCCGCCATCGGGTGCCCGCCACAGAACCGCAGCGTGCGCTTCGCCGCCTCGGCCATGATCCATCGCTTGGTGGAGAGCACGTCGGTGATCACCGCGCCCTCCGCGAGGCGGCCGCTGCGGCGGCAGATCACGAGCTCGTCGAGGATGCTGGTCGCCGCAATCGGCGGTGCACAGATCACGATCAGTGCAGCTCCGTCGACCGCTTCGGCGATCGTGCGCGCCACGTGATCGACCGCACCCGCCTCCAGCGCCGCTCGTGGTCCCGCCGAACTCGGTGTCCAGGCTGCGATCTCCAGGCCGGTCGCGTCCAGAGGACCTGCGCTCGCCGGATCCTCGCGCAGTGCCTTCGCGATCGAGCCGCCGATCAGTCCGAGGCCGAGGAGTGCGATGCGCATGGCGCGCTCAGCGGAGCGCCGCGATCGAGTCGAGCGCGCGGATGACGGTGCGGATGCCACCCTCGAAGTTGCCAAGATCCATCGACTCGTTCGGTGCATGCGCGTTGTCGTCTGGTGGCGTGAACCCGAGCAGCACCACAGGGAGCGAGAGCTCGCGCTGGAAGAGGGCCGCAATCGGAATGGAGCCACCTTCGCGGAGGTAGAGCGGATCGGCGCCGAACGTCTCCTTGAGCGCCTTGGCCGCTGCTGCCAGGTACGGGTCTCCGAGTGGCGTCAAGAACGGATAGCCGTTGCCAAGGTTCGTCACCTTCACCTCAAGACCACGGGGCGCCGCGGCCTTCAGCGCCGCCTCGACCTGCAGGGCGATGCGGGCCGGGTCCTGCGCCGTCACGAGGCGACACGAGATCTTCGCGTGCGCGTGCGCCGGAATGATGGTCTTGCTGCCATCTCCAGTGAAGCCGCCCCAGATGCCGTTGACGTCGAGCGTTGGGCGACCACCGCGTCGCTCGACGGTGCTGTAGCCCGCCTCCCCCTGGGTCGCCTTCGCATCGATGCCAGCGAGATACTTCGCCTCGTCGAACGGGAGCGCGGCAAATGCCGCACGATCCTCTGGGCTGAGCTCTACCACGTCGTCGTAGAAGCCAGGTACCGTGATGTGGCGATGCTCGTCGTGCAGCGACGCGATCATGGATGCAAGTGCGTTCGCCGGATTGATGACCGAGCCGCCATATCCTCCTGAGTGCAGATCGACATCTGAGTTGCGCACATCCACCTGCATGTAGGTGATGCCGCGAAGTCCCACGGTGAGCGCTGGAACGTTTCCTTCGAAGAATCCCGTGTCGCTGATGATCACGGCGTCGCCGCTGCAGCGGTCAGGATTCGCCGCCATCCACCGCTCGAGGTTGACGGAGCTCGACTCCTCCTCCCCCTCGAAGAGATACTTCACGTTCACGGGCAGCCTCCCACGCGTGCGCAGGAGCGCCTCCAGGGCGGCGAGATGGATGACGATCTGCCCCTTGTCGTCGGCGGAGCCCCGCCCGAGCATGCGCCCATCACGCACGATCGGCTCGAACGGACTCGTCTTCCAGAGGTCGAACGGATCGCCTGGCTGCACGTCGTAGTGCCCGTAGATGACGATGGTCGGCAGCGCCGGATCTTCCATCCGCTCGCCCACCACAATCGGGTGACCGCCCGTCTCGCTTACCTCGACGCGCTGTGCGCCGATCCGGCGCAGCTCTCCCGCAAGCCACTCCGCCGCCTTCCGGCAGTCGGCGGCGTGTTCAGGCACGGCAGAGACACTCGGGATGCGGAGAAAGTCTGCGTAGCGCTGCATTCGCTCCGCATGTGCCGCGACGATCTGCGCCTCTTCAGGACCACCGAGTGGCGCCCAGGCGAGCGTCGGTGCGTACGCCATCAGGCAGGCTGCCCTGCGGCGGCCCCTCCCGTGGTCGGCTTCGCGCCCTTCGCCGCTTCGGCCGCCGCTTCGACCTCCTCCTTGGTCGGAAGGTTGATCCCGGCGGCGCGGAGTCTCGCGAGCAGATCGGCATATGCCGCAGGCTTGGCTGGGAGATCGGAGAAGAGCGCTTCGAAGGCCTCCCCCTCGACGGTCTCCTCCGCGATCAGCTTGGCGGCGAGCGCATCGAGGCGATCCCGGTGCTTCGTCAGCACCTCACGCGCACGCGCCGCACCGCGATCGATGATCGCCCGGACCTCTTCGTCGATCTGCTTGGCAACGGCGTCTGAGTAGTTCTTCTGCTCGGACATCTCGCGACCGAGGAAGATCATCTCGTCCTGTCGCCCGAGCGTCACCGTTCCCAGCTTCTCGGACATGCCGAAGCGCGTCACCATCTTGCGGGCGAGCTCGGTTGCCTTCTCGATGTCGTTCGATGCGCCGGTCGTCGTGTCGCCGAAGACGAGCTGCTCGGCCACGTTGCCCCCGAGCATCGCGGCGATCTTGTCTTCGAACTCGCTCTTGCTCTGCAGGTAGCGATCTTCCGTCGGCAGGTTCATCGTGTAGCCGAGCGCCATGCCGCGGCTGATGATGGTCACCTTGCTGACCGGATCGCACTTCTCGAGAATGCGTCCGACTACCGCATGTCCACCTTCGTGATACGCGATGATCTGCTTCTCTGGCTCTGTGATGAGGCGGCTCTTGCGCTGGGGTCCCGCCATGACGCGATCGAGCGCTTCGGCGAACTCGTCCATTCCCACGACCCGCTTGCTGCGACGGGCGGCCAAGATCGCCGCCTCGTTCATGAGATTGGCAAGGTCTGCACCGGAGAAGCCCGGTGAACGGCGCGCGATCTCCTCAAGGTTCACCGTCTTGTCCAACGGCTTCCCCTTCACGTGCACCTTCAGGATGGCGAGTCGACCCTTCAGGTCTGGTCGGTCGAGGATCACCTGGCGATCGAACCGGCCGGGGCGCAGCAGCGCGGGATCGAGCACATCGGGACGGTTTGTTGCCGCAACGATGATGATGTTGGTTCCCGTCTCGAAGCCGTCCATCTCCACGAGGATCTGGTTCAACGTCTGTTCGCGTTCGTCGTGCGAGCCGCCGAGCCCGGCGCCACGCTGTCGACCGACCGCATCGATCTCATCGATAAAGACGATGCACGGCGAGTTCCGCTTCGCCTGCTCGAAGAGGTCGCGCACGCGCGATGCGCCGACCCCCACGAACATCTCGACGAACTCCGAGCCAGAGATGCTGAAGAACGGAACGCCCGCCTCGCCGGCGACCGCGCGCGCGAGCAGCGTCTTTCCCGTTCCCGGGGATCCGATCAAGAGGACCCCTTTCGGAATCTTTGCGCCGAGCGCTTCGAAGCGTTCTGGGAACTTCAAGAATTCGACCACCTCGGCGAGCTCCGACTTCGCCTCCTCCACGCCTGCCACCTCTGCGAACGTCACCGGCGTCTTGTTCGCCACGAACATCTTCGCCTTGCTCTTGCCGAAGCTCATCGCCTGGTTGTTCTGTCCCTGCGCACTGCGCATCATGAAGATGAAGAGGCCGCCGATGAGGAGCACCGGGAGCAGGGCGCTGATCAGAAGGCTGAACAGCTGACCGGAGTCGTCGGGGGCCTTGGCGCCGAAGGTGATGCTCTCGGCGCTCTGCCCTCCGGCGGAGGCGGCGGCGAGGAGATCGTTGTAGACATCGGTCAGCTGGGTCGGCACCTGCACCTGGTAGTTCTCAGGCGGGGTCCCCTTCAGCGTGATGGTGAGCGTCTGATCCTGCTGGACCACCGCGTCCACGCGCCCGCTCTTGACGTCGCCCAAGAAGGCGGAGTAATCCTTGCTCGGCGCAGGGGTTGGCGAGAGCAGCACGCTGCCGAGGAGCAAGACGGTGCCGAGGAGCAACATCAGCATCACGGCACCATTGCGGAGGGACTTCGGGATCACGTGAACCTCCTCTGCTCTGAAACGTACGTGGCGCTGGTAGCGAGGGCAGGAATCGAACCTGCTACCAAGGGCTTATGAATCCCCTGCTCTACCGGTGAGCTACCCCGCCTCGCGCTGAGTCAAGGATACCGAACCCACGCGTACGGCGCACCACCCCTGGTCACGCGACCCTCGGCGCCTCGGGTAGGCTCGCTGCATGATCAACGTCCTCTTCCTCTGTCACGGGAACATCTGCCGCTCTCCGCTGGCCGAGGTGCTCCTCGAGGCGGCGATCGCAGCCGACCCCGCCCTGGCAGGAACGGTGCGCGTCCGCAGCGCCGGCACCTCGAACGAGCACGAAGGCGAGGGGATGCACGAGCACAGCGCCGCACTGCTTCGCCGACGCGGCCTTCGCACCGTCCACCGTGCGCAACAGATCACGCCCGCCCTGGCCGACCAGCAGGATCTCATCTTGGCGGCCGACCGCTGGAACCTGCGGAACGCACTGGGACTTGTCGCTGCCGGTCGTCGACGGGCCGAGGTTCGGCTCATTCGCGACTTCGATCCGGCTGCAGCAGGTCGAGAGCTCGACGATCCGTGGAGCCACCCAATCAGCGCCTATGAGCGCACCGTGGAGGAGATCGAAGCGGCCATTCCAGGGATCCTCGAGCGACTTCGTGCGCGCTAGATCACACGCGCACTTGCGCTAAGGAAGCGACGCGTAGGCCTCAACGACAAGGTCCGCGAAACGAACCGGATCGATAGTCAAGCCGACATCGCAATTCGCCGCGCGCCCGTCGCGGTTCAGTCGATAGGGGTTCGCATCGCCGATCGTCCGACCCCGTGCGGGGCCCGAGGTGGCGTCCACCGTGACGTAGTATCTCGCCACTCCGACAAGGTCGGGGATCGCGAGGTGCAGCACCGCAACTGCGTCGTGGATCGCCATCTTCTCGCCCTGCCCCCACGCCGCCGAGCGCTCGAAGGAGAACTCGAGGACTTCCGCCGCCGCCTTCGCCGACGCGCCTGGCAGCTGCGAGAGCCTCGTGAGGATGCTGCGGTCGAGGATGGCGTGATGCGTCACATCGAGTCCGATCATGGTGATCGGCAGCCCGCTGTTGAACACGATCTCCGCCGCCGTGGGATCGGCGTAGATGTTGAACTCAGCGGAAGCCGATGAGTTCCCCTCCCCAACCGAGCCGCCCATCAGGCAGATGTGCGCGATCTTCGGCGCCAGGTGCGGATAACTGCGAATCAACAGCGCGATGTTCGTGAGCGGACCGATCGGCACAAGTGCCACCGGCTCGGGTGAGGCGCTGATGAGTCGTGCCATCAGCGAGACGGCACCCTCTGGCTCGGCCTTGCGAGTGGCGGCGGGCAGCTTCGTGTTGCCGAGCCCGCTCTCACCGTGCACCTCCGTTGCGCGCTCGAGCGGTCCCGCCAGGGGGCCAACTGCCCCCTCCGCCACGGGGATTTCGTTGGCACCGTAGAGATGCAGCAGGCGCAGCGCGTTCTCGGTGCAGTGATGCACATCGGCGTTCCCGCCGACACTCGTGACGGCGAGCAGCTTCAGCTCAGGTTGCGCGACCGCGAGCGCAATCGCGAGCGCGTCATCGAGACCGGGGTCGCTGTCGACGATGATCGACAGCGGCTTTGCCACGCTCCCGCACGGCGCCGATC
>CAINCM010000206.1 GCA_903847005.1 uncultured Chloroflexota bacterium
GGCAGCTTGAGATATGGAATCTCCTTGTCTCCACCGATGTCAGCAAGCCGAAGCGTCAGCGGTCGGCCGGAGCCGAGCGTCTCGAACACCCTAGTGAAGGCTCGCAGCTGCTCGCATTCGTCGGGCGGAGTCTCTCGATCAAGCAGCAGGAACTCCGACCTCAGCAGGCCGACGCCCTCGGCGCCGACCTCCACCGCGCGCGCCGCTCCTTCGGCAGATCCGATGTTCGCATAGAGGTGCACGCGCCTGCCGTTCGCCAACAGGCACGGTGTGCCGCGCAGCGCGGCACGACGCGCCGCATCTGCCGCGCTCTGCCTCTTTGCCGCTTCGGCGGTCGCAATGTCGGCGCTGCTCGGCGCGAGCGTCAGCGTTCCCGCGGCGCCGTCGAGAACCGCCTGAACGCCGTCGAGCGAGCCGTCTACCTCGAGTGCGCGTGCGGCAACGATGCTGGGGATGCCGGCGGCACGCGCCAGGATCACCGCGTGCGCGGTGCGCGAACCGGCGCGCAGGGCAATGCCGAGCAAGTGCTCGCGTGGTATCTCCGCCGAGACGCTCGGCGGAAAATCCTCGGCGACCAAGATGACGGGCCGACCTGGGAGTGGAATGCTGGTCCCGGCCAAGATGCGAGCTGCGCGCGAAGCAACGTCGCGGACGTCGGCGGCTCGCGCCGACAGGTACTCGTCTGGGAGCGAAGCGAGCAGCGATGCCTGCGCCTCACCTGCCGCGATCAGTGCCGCTACGCCGTCGGCACCGCCCTCCGATGCTTCGCGTATCGCCGCGACGAAGGCGGGGTCGCTCGCCATGGTCGCCTGCATCGAGAAGATGTCGCCCTCTTCGGCGGCACCTGACGCGTGGCGAGCTGCAGCCGCCTCGTGTAGCTGGGCTGCTGCCGTTGCAAGCGCCGCGATCGCCTCGTCGAGCGTCGCACCGCTGCGTTGTTCTGGGGTGAGCACCGAGGCGGGTAGCGTCCAGACTGGACCGGCCGCGCTCCCCGGCGAGCCCGGTGTCCCGCTCCGAACCCCTGCCGCCATGCCGTTCATGAGGGGGAGTATCGCAGAGAACGTGGCGGCCCCGGCAGGAGTCGAACCTGCGACCAACTGCTTAGAAGGCAGCTGCTCTGATCCACTGAGCTACGGGGCCACTCGGCTAGAATAGCGGTCATGCAGGCCATGTACGACGCCACCGAGCTCGCCTCCATGGACCCGCTCGTCCTCATGAAGAACCTCGACCACTGTCGCATGACCTCTCGCCGCCTCTCCTACATCCTGCAGCAGCAGGTCCACCTCTATACGCCCGAGGCGAACAAACTCCGCGACGAGATCGACCAGTACGTCGAGGCCGAGCGACAGCTCGAGGCCGAGATGGCTCGGCGCCGCATCCGCGCCTAGGACCTTTCGAAACCTGCCACCCCCGGGTCAATCGTCACTCCAGATCCGATCGCCGAGGGCGCGTGCGTCCATCGCGCCTCCCGGCTCAGGTGCAGCCCCTCCCACGGGTCGTTGAGTAGGTCGATCGGCCCGTCGAGATCAGCGAACTCCGTCGCCCCCGAGATCGCGGCGCAACCCGCGATGCCGAGGCGGGTCTCAGTCATGCACCCGAACATCCGACGCAGACCGAGCGCTTCGGCTCGCCGTAGCCCCCGCAGCAGCGGACCGAGGCCGCCGATCTTCACGACCTTGAG
This sequence comes from uncultured Chloroflexota bacterium, assembly GCA_903847005.1. Classification (GTDB taxonomy): domain Bacteria; phylum Chloroflexota; class Limnocylindria; order Limnocylindrales; family Limnocylindraceae; genus Limnocylindrus. The sequence continues at coordinate 1,682 of CAINCM010000206.1, forward strand.
GTTCACGCCGTCATAGGTTCCTGCGACCCGTTCGATGTCGTCGAGCACGACACAATCCTCGTCTGCGACGATCGGGATCTCAGTCACAGATGCAAAGGCGGAAACCTCATCCAGCCGTCCGGCAGGGAACGGCTGTTCGACCAGCTCGACTCCGTACCTCTCCATGAACGGGAGCAGCTCCATCGCGCGCTGGAGCGTCCATCCGCAGTTGGCATCGAGACGAAGCGGTCCGCGGTATGCATTCCGAACCGAGCGCAGCAGCTCTTCTTCGCCGCCGAGACCGACCTTCAACTTCAGCGCGCTGTATCCGATCTCGCCCGCCTGGATCGCCGCAGCCCGAGCGGCCATCCGCTCCGGTGCGTCGATCCACAACGTGAAGTCGGTCGGCGTCTGCGGAGCATCCACGCCGAACCACCGCGTGAGCGAGACGCCCGCCGCGCGCGAGAGAAGATCGTGCATCGCGCTCTCGATCGCCGCCTTGGCAGCCCCGTTGTGCGCAAGTGCGGCGTCCATCGACCGACTCGCCGAGAGCAGCAGATCGGCTCCGCGCCCGATGCCCTCTTCTGCGGCGCGGCTGAGCGCACCGTGGTCCTTTGCGCCAAACGCGGGTGTGGCGGTCGCCGCCGCTGCGATGAGCGTCGGCGCGACCGCCGCCACGCTCTCGACGATCTCACCGTAGTACGGATCGACGCACCCCTCGCCCCAGCCTTCCACGCCGCTGGCAAGATGTCGCAGCCTGACGAACGCCGTCGCAGCTCGCTCATCTCCGCTTGCACGTGCGATGACCGGTGCCTGCGCAAACTCGAGATCCCAGAAGAAGACGTCCAGTTGAACGCCGTGGGACTCGTGGCTGGCACGTGAAGTGAGCGGCCTTCGCGCGGAATCTTCCATCAGAACATCATCCCACCGCGGGAGATCCGTGGAGGGAGTTGGTAGCGCATACCGGATTCGAACCGGTGATCTCTGCCTTGAGAGGGCAGTGTCCTAGGCCGCTAGACGAATGCGCCAGATACGGGCGAGGCCCGCGGAGGGA
>CAINCM010000207.1 GCA_903847005.1 uncultured Chloroflexota bacterium
CCGTTGGCGTGGGGACCGTCTTCGATGCGGAGACGGCGCAGCGTGCGATCGGCGCGGGCGCTCGCATCGTCGTTTCGCCCATCACCGATGCTGACACGGGCGCCGCGTGTCGGGCGGCGGGTGTGGACTGGCTCCCGGGTGCGTTCACCCCGACGGAGATTGCGCTCGCCGAACGTGCCGGCGCCACACAGGTGAAGCTCTTCCCGGCGCTCGCGATCGACGCCCCCGCCTTCTTGCGCTCGGTGCTTGCCACGCGACCCTCTTCACGCATCGTCCCGACCAACGTCTCGATAGAAGAGATCCCGGCGCTGGTCGCCGCAGGCGCCGCGGGGTTCGGCGTCGGCGAGCGCCTCCTTGGCGGTGCGCGCGGTGCGGACGCGATTGCAGCGAAGCTGCGCGCCGCGCTCCTCGCCGCGGGCGGCACGCCGATCGACGCATGAGCAGTTGCGCATGAGCCTGGCGCCTGCCCTGATCGAAGGGGCACCTCCGCGCAGCGTCGACCTGATCATCATCGGCGCCGGTATTGCTGGTGCCGCGTCTGCCTTCTACGCCGCGAGGGCGGGTCTCGACGTGCTCGTGGTGGAGCGTCGCGCCGAGATCGCATCGCTCACGACCGCCGCCGCAACCGGTGCCTTCCGCTTGCAACATGACAACGCGGATGAGCTCGCGCTCGTGCGCGAAAGCCTCGACCTCTATCTCGATTTCGCTGCACGCACCGGCCTTCATGGATGGGATCTGGGCATTCGTCAACAGGGCTACCTCTTCTGCACGCGCACAGAGCGGAGTGCTGCACATGCGCGCGACCTGGTCGTTGCGCAGCGCGGGTTCGGCCTCACCGACGTCGAGCTCTTGAGCGGCGACGAGGCGCGTGCGCGCTGGCCGTACCTTGCGCCGGAGATCAACCAGGCGCGATTCCGGGCGGGCGACGGATTCATCGACCAGGTTTCGCTCGCGCGCGGGTATGCGACCGCCGCTTCGCACGCGGCGCGCATTCCCGATGCGCAGCCGGGTGGCGGTGCACACTTCATGATGAACGCCGAAGTTTTCGGATTCGCACGCGGGAGCAGTGGCGCGATCACCGGTGTTCAGATCCGCAGCGGCGGCAGCGCGTACGACGTTGCGGCAGGCTCGACGCTGATCGCAGCCGGACCGTGGAGCGGCAAGGTCGCAGCGCTCGCCAGCCTCGAGCTTCCGATCGCGCCGACGGTTCGCCAGAAGCTGATCATTCCCGAACTTCCCGCAATCGATCAGCGCGGACCGATGACCATCGACGACGAGACTGGTTCGCACTGGCGCCCCGCGCTCCGCGGCTGCTATGCGCTGCGCACCGACCCGGCAACCCCAGCAGGGGAGCCGCTGCTCGACGTGCCCACGGATCCCGCCTACGCCCATGCGCTGCTCGACCCGGATTCGCCGAGCGCACTCGCCAACCTGGCCCCCTTCTGGCGCACCGTATGGAGTGAGGGACCGCCCGCATGGTCGCTCGCCGCGGGCCAGTACGAGTACACCCCCGACCACCGTCCGCTGATCGGCGGCTCGGGGCAGGCGGGGCTCTTCGTCAATACGGGCTACTCGGGGCACGGGGTGATGTGCTCGGCG
>CAINCM010000208.1 GCA_903847005.1 uncultured Chloroflexota bacterium
ATCACCGAGACACAGCGTGACTACTTCCGTGCGGGGCATGCGCACGCAGGGGTGCTGGTCCTGCTCGGGATTGTCGGCCAGCTGTTCCTCGACAGGTCGAAGCTCGACGGGGCGGTCGTCTGGGCGCTGCGGCTTGGTCTGATCGCCGCGCCGCTGCTGATCTCCGGCGGGTTCTTCGGCGGGGCCCCACGAACGAAGCGCGGTACTGCGGGCCCACTCGTGCGGCTGGTAACGGCTGGTGCGGTCGTGCTGAGCCTTTCCACCATCGGGGTTGGAGTCAGTCTTCTCGTATCTGGGTAGTTCATCCGCGTACGGACCAGCGGGAGTTTGCGAACGGCGATGCCGTAAGGTCGTGATGAAGGAGGTGGCGCGGTGACCGAAGTCCAGCGTCGCATGGCGGAGCTCTCGAACACGATCTACCTGGCCGGCGAGTGGGTGCCGAGCGTGGGCGATCGCCATGATGTGATCGACCCGGCGACCACGGAACGCGCCTCGAGCTACGCCGACGCCACAGGCGAAGAGGTGGACCGTGCAGTGGCCGCGGCGAACGAAGCGCAGAGCATCTGGTGGCAGATGAGCGCGCTCGACCGCGCAAACGCACTGCACGAGGTTGCGTCGAAGATGGTGGAGCGTTCGCCGCGTACCGGCGAGTGCCTCACCCGCGAGATGGGGAAGCCGTTCCGTGAATCGAACTGGGAGGGCGGAGCCGCCGCGTCGTCGTTCCGCTACTACGCGGAGATCGCGCGCAGCGAGGCGGGTCGCGTCGCGGGACCGGCGATCGCGGGCCAGCTGCAGATGGTGCTCAAGGAGCCGCTCGGCGTCGCTGTCTCCATCGTCCCGTACAACTTCCCGATGCTGCTCGCGGGCTGGCAGGCGGCGGCGGCGCTCGCCGCAGGGACCGCGGTCATCATCAAGCCATCCGAGCTGACGCCTGTCACGTTGCTGATGTGGATGGAAGCGTTCGAGCATCTGCCGCGCGGGCTCGTGCAGGTGCTCACCGGCGGCGCGGCAACCGGACAGGCACTCGTCTCGCATCCGCAGACCCACGCCGTCGCCTTCACCGGCAGCGTCCGTGCCGCGCAGCACGTCGCTGCGACTGCGGCCGAACGCTTCAAGCCGACGCTCATCGAGGCCTCCGGCAACGACGCCTTCATCGTGATGCCGTCCGCCGACATCGAGATCGCGGCGCGCGGTGCGGCGTTCGCCGCGTTCCTCAACTGCGGACAGGTGTGCACGTCGGCGGAGCGCTTCTATGTTCACGAGTCGGTCTACGAGGCGTTCGTTGCGCGCCTCGCAGCAGCAGCGGCGGCGCTGCGCGTCGGCAGCGGACTCGAGCCGATCGACATTGGACCTATGGCATCCAAGCGCGAGCTGCTCCGCGTCGAGCGCATCGTGGCGCGTGCCGTCGAGCAGGGGGCGCGGATCGAGACCGGCGGCAGGCGGCCGCCGCACCGATCGACAGGTTGGTTCTACGAGCCGACGGTGCTGCGCGTGGATCATTCGATGGAGATCATGCACGGAGAGTGTTTCGGTCCGCTCGCACCGGTCGCGCGCGTGGCGAGCCTCGACGAGGCGATCCGCTGCGCGAACGACTCCGACCTCGGGCTCGGCGCAAACATCTACACGAACGACCTTGCAGAGTCGGCGCGCGCGGTGCGCGAGATCGAGACGGGGATCGTCTGGGTCAACACGCCGCTCAACGACAACGACGCGATCCCGTTCGGCGGACGCAAGTTCACCGGTTCCGGCCGCGAGCTCGGCACCGAAGGGCTCGACCAGTTCCGTCGCTCGAAGATGGTGATGATCGCCCCCGACGCCGAGCCAGATCCGGAGTGGTTCCCCTACCCGGACGACGACGCGTTTCGCACCTAGGCAGTTCGATGGGCACGACCAGCGAGCCGCTGCGCATCGGCATCCAGCTCCCCGAAGTCGAACGCGTCGTGCGCTGGCCGGAGCTGCGTGCGATCGCAACGGCCGCGGAAGAGTCAGGTTTCGACTCGCTCTGGGTCGGCGACCATCTCCTCTACCGAAACGACGGCCGACCGGAACGCGGC
>CAINCM010000209.1 GCA_903847005.1 uncultured Chloroflexota bacterium
CGCGACCTGCTCTGCCGCAATCGGCGCGAGATCGAGCTCCTGGCCGCGCTCGAATCGATGCGAGGCCTCGGAGCGAAGACTGTGCCGTTGGGCGCTGCGTCGAATGGAGGTCGGGGCGAACACCGCGCTCTCGATGATCACGCTACTGGTGCGCTCCCCCACCTCGCTCGAGGCGCCGCCCATGACTCCCGCCAACGCGAGTGCACCACGTTCGTCGGCAATGACGAGATCGCTCCCATCAAGCGATCGCGAAACATGATCGAGGGTCTCCAGGGACTCCCCGCGTGTTGCGAGACGCACGCGGATCTCCGTGCCAACCGCGCCACGGTCGAAGGCATGTGTCGGCTTGCCCAGCTCGAGCATGATGTAGTTCGTGGCATCCACCACATTCGAGATGGAGCGGAGACCAGCCGCCTTGAGACGCATCTGCACCGCGTCGGGGGCGGCTCCGACGCGGACGCCGTCAACCGCTCGCAGCACGACCCGCGGAGCCAGAGTGGAATCCTCGACTTTGAGCGCGAGGTCATCCTGGATCTTGGTCCCCGACTCCGTCATGCGGCGTGCCTGATACTTCACTGGGGCTCCGGTAATCGCGCCGACCTCGCGTGCAAGGCCAAGCACGGACAACAGGTCGCCGCGATTCGGCTTCACATCGACGTCGATGACGTCTTCGCCGAGGTAGTCTCCGAGCGCCGTTCCGATCGGGGCCTTGCCGTCGAGGATGAGAATGCCGTCGCCGTCATCGGTGGCATCAAGTTCAGCCCCGGAACAGAGCATTCCCTGAGAGGCCACGCCCATCTTCTCCGCTCGCTCGATCTTGCGTCCGTCGGGCATCAGCGCGCCGACGAGCGCGACGGGGACGCGTTGGCCCGCGGCGATATTGCGCGCGCCGCAGACCACCTCAAGGATCTCATCCTTGCCGATGCGCACCTTCGTCAGCTGGAGTCGGTCCGCGCGAGGGTGTGGACCCACCTCGAGAAGTTCGCCGACGACCATCCGGTTCCAGTTGGCGCCCCAGCGCTCAACCGCCCGCACCTCGAGGCCGCGAAGGGTCAACGCATCGGCGAGCTGCTCGGGCGTGAGCTGGACATCGACAAGCTCGCGCAACCAGGAGAGCGGAATCTTCATCAGAAACCTCGCAGCATGCGCAGGTCGTTTTCGAGCAGCGCGCGAAGGTCGGGGATTCCGTGGCGCAGCATGGCGATGCGCTCCACTCCCAGACCGAAGGCGAAACCCTGATGCGTCTCGGGATCGATGCCGCCGTTCTCCAAGACGATCGGGTGCACCATTCCAGCGCCGAGGATGGTCATCCACCCATCCTTCGAACCGCCCCAGGAGACATCGACGGCGACCGAAGGCTCTGTGAAGGGATAGTACCCGGGTCGAAAGCGGGTGCGCGCGTGCGGACCAAAGAGTCCCCGCGCCAGTTCGTCCAAGATCCCCTTCAGGTCGGCGAGCGTGGCCCCACGATCGACGAGCAGCCCTTCAACCTGATGAAACTCGAAGCCGTGACTCGCGTCGACCGCTTCGTAGCGAAAGCAGCGGCCCGGGAGGATGACGCGGATCGGGGGCTGCACCGCGCGCATGGTACGGATCTGACCCGGCGAGGTGTGCGTGCGAAGGAGTCGTCCAGGCTGCTGCAGGTAGAGGGTATCCCAGAGATCTCGTGAAGGGTGGTCCTCGGGAATGTTGAGCAGTTGGAAGTTCGTGACGTCATCCTCGATCTCCTGTCCTTCCGCAACCGTGAAGCCGAAGGAGCCCATGATCTGGGCGATGGCCGAGATCGTCTCGGGGATCGGGTGGAGGGAACCGAACGCCGGAAGCGGACCCGGGGTCGTCCCATCGAG
>CAINCM010000210.1 GCA_903847005.1 uncultured Chloroflexota bacterium
GCTCGGCGGGCTCGCGGGTTCCATCGTTGCAACGATCGTGAGCGCGTATCAAACCTGGCGCGCCGACGCACGTCCCGCAAGGCGACCCGCACGCCCGACGCGCCGCACCGCGCGCCGCGCCGCACGCGGCACCGCGCGACGTCGATCGTCCGCTCGATAGTGCTGCCGCTCCACTCGCTCGACAGCGCCGCCATCGACGCAGCACAAGGCGCCTACACGTTCCTCGTGGGCCTGATCATCACGCTTCTCCTAGGTGGCCTTCTCGCAGCGCGTCGACTGAGTGGCGGCGTCTCCGTTTGGGCGTGGGGTGGTGTGGCGTTCGTTCTCAGCCAGGCTGCGCGGCTTCCCGCTCTCACGGTCGTCAACGCGGTGGTCATTGGCGCGGTCGCGCCGGCGCCGGGGAGCGGCAGCTGGTTCACCGCGGTGCTCGTTGCGTCGTTCAGTGCCGGCATCTTCGAAGAGGGGAGCCGCGCCTTCATCCTGAGCAAGGCGGCGCGACACGTCCGAACCGAGCGCGGCGGAGTCGCCTTCGGACTCGGGCATGCGGGGATCGAAGCGCTAATCTTCGCGCTGATTCCGGCGGTCGCCGCACTCTTGCTTCTCGGCTCGGTTGTCGACGGCAGCGCATTCGAGAACCTAGACGAAGCGTCGCTGCAGCAACTTGATGCCGCGATCACCTTCCTCGGGAGCCAAAACGCTGCGGTCTCCCTGCTCGCCTTCGCGGAGCGATGCTTCGCCACGCTCCTGCACGTCGTGCTGAGCCTCTACGTGGTGCGGGCAGTCTCTCAGAGTCCCGATCGCAACAGCCTGCTTCGCGCACTCGCCTTCCCGATCCTCCTGCACGGCGCAGCGAACCTCGTCCCGGTGCTGCTCGTGCCGGCCGCCGGTGTCTTCATGGCGGAGGCCGCCTTCGCGGCCGTCACCGTTGCGGCGGCCGCCAACTACCTGCGCACGCGACCGAACGCAGGCACGCCGCCGGCGTAAGGAGCTACGGAGAGGCGCTCTCGCTCGGGGTGGGCGTTGCCTCAGGCTCGCATGCGTCGCCGACGCCGTTTGCATCGCTGTCGCTCTGATCTGGGTTTGCAACGAGCGGGCAGTTGTCTGTGTCGTTGGTCAGCCCATCGCCATCTTCGTCTCCGAGCGGATCCAGTGACGGAGACGGACTCGCGCCAGGGTCCACATACCCTTCCGGAACCTGCAACTCGCCGCAGCGCTCGCCGACAACGCGCGTGCCGCCGTACTGTCGGTTCCAGAGGAAGATGCGCGGCACCTGTTCGCTGCAGACGATCTCGTAGGCGAGGTTCAGTCCGACGTAGCGCCAGTGCCATGGTTCGCTTCCGTAGCAGCTCAGTGCGACGCGCTTCGCCCCTGCAGGATACGAGCGCACGAATCCGAACTTGTAGGCGTTCTCGGCAAGCCAGATCGCGGTGGGCGACTCGGCAAACGCGGCGCTCCCCCATGGCACCCCTTCGCCGACCGTTGCGAGGTCGACGGCAGTGCCGAGCTGGTGCTCTGAGTGGCCGGGCAGCGAGCTGTACTTCCGCGCCAGCTGCAGGCCAGACTTCGCGACCCAGTAGGCGAACGTGGCGTTCTGTGTTGCATAGGAGCGGTACGCGGAGAGGATGCGCATCCGCACCTCGGATTCCCGCGCCGCAAGGAGCATTGCGCGGAGCGCCTCCGCCGCATCGCGGCGCAGCTGGAAGACCCCCTTCGCCGAAGGGAGCGCCTGCGGCGTGATCCAAGTGAGGTCGCGGGGGATGTAGCTCGCCGGGAGGCGATGCATCGGATCAAGGACCGAGGTCGCCCACTGGTTGCGCTTGTACTCCTTGGTGATCACCGCACCCTTCACCCCAACCACGGTCTTGGTGAAGATCACCTTCCGCGCGAGGATGGACGAGCAACTCGGGATCTCCGGGATCGCCGCATCATCGGCTCGCACTGAAGGGGCCGCACCAAACGCGGCCGCGACGATCAACGCCGAGAGCGCGAACGCGCGAGCGGCGGCCGCGCGACCCGCCATGCGCGCCTTACTTCTTCTTGTTGCGATGCGTGTGCATCAGCGACGCGACGATCGAGACCGTCAGGATGCTGAGCACCACGAAGAGGCTGACGAGCGGCGGGATCTTCCAGTCGTGGTTGATCGCAGGGAGGAGCATCTTCACGCCGATCCACATCAGCACGAACGCGAGTCCGGTGCCGAGGAAGTGGAATCGGTCCTTTGCGTTCGCAAGGAGGAAGTACATGTTGCGAAGTCCGAGAATTGCGAAAGCGTTGGAGGTGAAGACGATAAACGGATCCAGGGTGATCCCGAAGATGGCCGGGATGCTGTCTACCGCGAAGATCAGGTCGATGATGCCGATGACGACGATGGTGAGGAAGATCGGCGTGAACTTCTTGACGCCGTTCACCACCACGCGGAAGCGCTCTTCGTTGTAGTCGTCGGTGACGTGGATGAATCGCTTGGCGAACTTCACGGCGGACGGCTCACCCTCGCCTGCGTGTCCGCCCGAGCGCAACATCGCAACGCCGGTCCAGAGGAGGAAGGCACCGAAGACCCAGATGATCCACTCGAACTGTTCGATGAGCGCGGCGCCGATCAGGATCATGATGCCGCGCAGGATCAGCGCGATCAGGATGCCCCACATCAGCGCCATCTGCTGCAGCTTCGGCGGCGTCTTCAGCGACGCGAAGATGATGGTGAAGACGAAGATGTTGTCGACTGAGAGCGACTTCTCCACGAGGTAGCCGACGAAGTACTCTGTGGTCTTGGTA
>CAINCM010000211.1 GCA_903847005.1 uncultured Chloroflexota bacterium
CCGCGGAGAATGCCGCCATCAAGCGGAAGATCCACCCGCGCGACTGGACGGTGGCGAACATGGAGAACATGCGCCGCCAACTTCGCAGCATGGGTGCCTCGTTCGACTGGTCGAAAGAGGTGGTCACATGCGATCCCGCCTACTTCGGGTGGAACCAGTGGATCTTCCTGAAGTTCTACGAGAAGGGGGTCGCCTATCGCAAGCAGGCGCCGGTCGACTGGTGCCCGTCGTGCCAGGTGACGCTGGCGCGCGAACAGGTCGAAGGGGTCGATCGCATCTGCTGGCGCTGCTCGACTCAGGTGACCAAGCGCGACCTGACACAGTGGTTCTTCAAGATCACCGACTACGCCGACGAGCTCCTCTCGTTCGAGGGGATCAACTGGCCCGAACCGATCCGCACCATGCAGACGAACTGGATCGGCAGGTCCGAAGGCGCCGAGGTCGACTTCACCGTTGCGAAGTCGGCGCATCATGTGGGTGGCGAGACGCTGCGCGTCTTCACCACTCGACCGGACACGCTGCATGGCGCAACGTTCATGGTGCTCGCGCCGGAACACCCGCTCGTTGCCACCATCACGACACCTGAACAGCGACTCGCAGTCGACGATTACATCGAGGCCACCAAGCGGAAGTCGGAGATCGACCGACTCTCCACCACCAAGGAGAAGAGCGGAGTTCCCACCGGCGCAACGGCGATCAACCCGGTAAACGGCGAAGAGATCCCCATCTGGATCGCCGATTACGTCTTGGCCGGGTACGGCACCGGCGCGATCATGGCGGTCCCCGCACACGATGAGCGCGACTACGAGTTTGCGCTGCAGTTCAAGCTCCCGATCCGAACCGTTGTTGCCCCTGCCGAACTCGCCGCCACGCCAGAAGCGGTGCAACTTCCGTATGCGGACAAGGGCGACGGCGCCGCCGTTGCGGTGAACAGCGGCGAGTGGAGCGGCGCCGCCTGGCCCGCCTCGTTCGAGCATGCGGTCGCCTCGGTTCAGAAGTCGGGTGCCGGCAAGCGCACCGTGACGTATCGGCTGCGTGACTGGCTGATCAGCCGCCAGCGCTACTGGGGGACGCCGATCCCGATCATCCACTGCGAGAAATGCGGCCCTGTCGGCGTGCCGGTCGAACAGCTCCCCGTCACTCTGCCGGACGACGTCGACTTCAAGCAGACCGGCGAATCGCCACTGAAGAGCGCGACGGCGTGGCTCAACGTGCAGTGTCCCACATGCGGCGGCCCCGGCCAGCGCGAGACGGACACCATGGACACGTTCGTGGACTCGTCGTGGTACTGGTACCGCTACCTCTCGCCGTCGTTCGAAGGCGGGCCTGTCGACAAGAGCCTCGTCGACGCGTGGTGCCCTGTGGATCAGTACACCGGAGGCGCCGAACACGCGGTGATGCACCTCCTCTACTCGCGCTTCTTCACCAAGGCGCTGCGCGACCTTGGGCTGATCGGCGAATCGGAGCCGTTCACGCGACTCTTCAACCAGGGACAGATCCTCGGCAGCGACGGCGAGCGCATGAGCAAGTCGCGCGGCAACGTAGAGGATCCCGACGAGCTTGTCGCCAAGCACGGCGCCGACGCGGTGCGCCTCTTCCTGATGTTCATGGGACCCTGGGATCAGGGCGGCCCGTGGTCTGGCAGCGGCATCAGTGGCATCGTCCGCTTCCTCGGTCGCGTCTGGACGCTGGCCCTCGATCCCCACGGAAAAGAGCCTGGCGATCCGAACGCGGGCACGCTGCCGAACGGCGA
>CAINCM010000212.1 GCA_903847005.1 uncultured Chloroflexota bacterium
CCCGCAGCTCGTTGGCACGTCGACCGCCGCACTCGACGAGGTGCAGCTGACGGTATGGGACCGGAATGCAGACGGTCGAGACGAGGCGGCACTCTTCGCCCCTACGTTCGACGGACGGCTCGAGCTCTCCCTCCTCGCCGCACCGCGCACAGGCGGCCTCCCAGCGCTCAGCAGCTGGTGGATCTCCGACGCGCTTCTCGGCACCTTTGCGGGCGGAAGCCTCACCGCGATCCCTGAGCCGCTCGGTCCACAGCGCGATCCGGCAGACGGACGTCGCGCACTGCGGAGCAACCTGATCATCGAGGCCGTGCTCGGTGGCGTCCAGCGAACGATCGCGGTCTCAGGGGCCGCACCGAACGTTGCCGAGGCGCGGTAGCCTACGATACGCGCATGAGCACCTGGTTCACCGCAACCATCACGCCGGCGGCCGGCAGCCTCACCGCGATCACCTCCGCGCTCGCCGCCGAGAAGATTGCCATCGAGGGGATCGTCGGCAGCCCTGAGAGCGGTGACGGTGTCGTGCACCTCGCCGTTGCGGATGGTGAGCGTGGGCGCGCGCTCGCTCTTCTCGCTGCGCTCGGCGTCGCCGTGCAGTCCGACAAGGGTGCTGCGGATGAGTCGGACGGAGCAGACGGACTGATCGGCGCAATCCTCAACGGCCCGCGCACCTAACGCGCGCGCATGGGCGCACGAAGGGTCAGCATCGCTTCGTGGAATGTGAATGGCATCCGTGCACGTGTGGAGCGACTCTCGGCCTTCATCGATCGATCCAGTCCCGACGTCCTGCTCCTCCAGGAGACCAAGTGCAACCCCGAGCAGGTGCCCGCGGAGCTCTTCGAGATGCGCGGGTATAGGTGGGCGGCGATCGGCGCAGGGGGGAGAAACGGTGTGCTGGTCGCGTCCAGCATCGGACTTGATGCACCGGTGCTCGGCCTCCCGGCAAGCGCGGCCGCGGGAGCGAGCGCGGTTGAAGAGGGCGATCCAGACCTGAGCGACGAGCCGCGCCTGATCGCCGCGCGCTGCGCTGGAATCCTGGTCGCCAGCGTCTATGTGCCTAACGGACGCGAGGTGGGGAGCGGCTTCTGGCGTGCAAAGCTGCGCTGGATGCAGTCGCTCGCACACTGGTCTCGCGAAGTGCTTCGTGCCGAACCGCTCGTTCTCGGCGGAGACTTCAACGTGGCACCACGCGACGAAGACGTGTGGGATGCCGCAGCACTTGCGGGCGCAACCCACGTCTCACCGGAAGAGCGCGCCGCGTTCCAGGCGATCCTCGATGCTGGCCTCACCGATACGGCGGTGGAGCGTGCTGCGCCTGGCGAGACTCCCGCCTTCACCTGGTGGGACTACCGAGGCGGCGCGTTCCATCGTGGCCACGGCATGCGCATCGACCATCTGCTCGCCTCGCCATCCGCAGGCACGCCGGTGGCGTTCAGCGTGGATCGCGACGAGCGGAAGGGAGCACTCCCCTCCGATCACGCACCGATCACCTTGACGATCGAGGTGACATAGTGGAACTAGGAAAGACGGAGATCCTCGACGCTCGCAACGCCGATGATCTGGCGCGCGTGATTCCGCGGGCAGCCACGCTGCTCCGCGCCGGTGGACTCGTCGCCTTCCCAACAGAGACGGTCTATGGACTCGGCGCGAACGCCACGGATCCAACGGCCGTTGCGCGGATCTTCGCAGCAAAGGGTCGACCGACCTTCGATCCGCTGATCGTGCACATTGCTGATCGCGCCGACCTCCCCCGTGTCCTCTCCTCCAGCGCGCTGAGCGACCCACGAGTCACCGCGCTCGCGGATGCGTTCTGGCCGGGACCGCTGACGATCGTCGCCCCGGCCGCAGCGGAGATCCCTGAGCTGGTTCGCGCCGGCCTGAGCAGTGTCGGGGTGCGACTCCCGGATCATCCGATTGCGCG
>CAINCM010000213.1 GCA_903847005.1 uncultured Chloroflexota bacterium
CGAACGACGGACGCGTCACCTCGGTACGCGTTCGGTTGTTCCGCTGGCGGCGGAACGGTACGCGGCCTCCATGATCGCCACGGCGGCGGGTCCGCAGGCGTCGAGCAGCGACGGAGCGCCGTTCACCACGTCGACCATGTGCGCGATCTGCGCCGCATAGATGATCGGATCGCAGTGGTCGACCTTCGAGACGGCGGGTCCGGCAATCGTCGTGGCCGAATCGCCGCCGGCGCCCTTCACGACGGCGGTGGGGAAGAGCGTGGCGGTGCCAGTGGTCCCGTAGAGACGGAGGCTCGACTCGGGGCCGTCGGCGTACGGCTGCCACCAGCCCGCCTCGACCTCGGACCAGCCGCCAGACTCCCAGTCGATGCGGATCGACGCCGTGTCTTCCACGTCGCCCGAGATGAATCGGCGGTCGGTACGCGCCGACACGGCGATCGCCGTCGGTTCGCCGAGCACGAATCGCAGCGTGTCGATCGCGTGGATGCCCATGTCGGCGACGGCGCCGCCGCCGGCGAGTCGCGCCTCGGTGAACCAGCCTGAGGGCCCCCAACCCACATGGACGCCGCACCCGCGACTGCGATACACGTCGCCGATCGCGCCAGCGGCAACTTGGTCACGCAACCAGGTCGCCTCTCGGTCGACACGCCACATGTGCGCAGTTGCCGCATGCAGTCCGTTGGCGCGCGCGCGATCGGCGAGCGCCTGAGCGTCGGCAAAGCTCGTCGTCATCGGCTTCTCCACGAGAAGGTGCACGCCAGCGTCGAGAAGCCGCAGCCCAACCGGCGCGTGCATCGTGTTGGGCGTGCAGAGGATGGCCACGTCGAACTCGCCTCGGGTCGCCGCCGCAACGAGACCGTCCTCGCCATCGAGCCACGGCACCCCCGCGACCTTCGCCAGCTCCGACGCGCTCCCGCTGCGCCCCGCGATCGCAACGAGCGCTGCGCCGGTGGTATCCGCCACCGCCTGCGCATGGATCTTCGCGATGTAGCCACCGCCGTGGATGGCAAAGCGGACGCTCTTTGTCATGCGCGGCGGCGCGTCAGCCGGCCGCCATCGTGGCGGCGACCTTCTTCAGTACGTCGGGGTGACGCTGCAACTTCAGGAGGGCCTCCACTGCCTGGTCGATCCCCTCTTTGCCAGCACGGAAGATGTTCTCGTCCAGGTAGATCTGCTCGTGCTTCGCCGCGCGATCGGCCACCGGCGTGTGCCAGCTCTTCGGATCCATCTGCTTCGCGTACTGCATCGGCACGGGCATGCGTGAGAGGTGTGGCTGGAAGAGCTCGTAGTCGCTCATCGACTCGTAGCCGACCCAGCAGCCGATCCCTTCGGCGTCGAGCGCCTCGCACACAGCGGCGTTGCCGACGTTGCCGTAGGCGTCCGGATCGATCGCGATGATGAAGCGGTAGAACGAGAGGCGCGTGACGCGGTCGAAGACCTTCAGCGCACGGACGCCCGTCACCTTGGCGAGCTGCTCCTCCATGTAGCGGCCGTTCGCCTCGCGCTCGGCACGCTGCGCCTCGAATCGTTCCATCTGCGTGTTCAGCAGCGCCGCATGCAGCTCGCCGAGGCGGAAGTTGGCGCCGAAGGTGAACTCCTTTCCGGCGGGATCCTTTGCTCGTCCGCAGTCGATCAGCGAGTGTGCACGTCGGGCCAGCGCCGCATCTTTGGTGAGGAGTGTGCCGCCTTCGCCGGCGGTGAGGATCTTCGACGACTGATGGCTGAACGAGCCGAAGTCGCCGATCAAGCCGACGCCCTGGCCGCCCCACTCCTTCCCCTGGCTGTGCGCGCAATCTTCGACGATGGCCAGTCCGTGCTTCTTTGCAATGGCCACGATGGCGTCCATGTTGGAGACGACCTGGCCGCAGTGCACCGGCATGATCGCCTTCGTGCGCGGCGTGATCGCCGCCTCGACCGCCTTCGGGTCGATCGTCCACGCTTCGGGCTCGACGTCCACCACCACCGGGAGAGCCCCAGCGGCGATCGGCGCGTATCCGGTTGCGGCGAAGGTCAGTGCCGGAATGATCACCTCATCGCTCCAGCCGATGCCGAGCGCCTTGAGCGCGACCTCCATGGTGACCGTACCGTTGGCCATGAGAATGCCGTGCGCGCCGGACTTCCCGCCGTTCTGGTACGCGGCGAAGGTTTCGCAGAAACGCGCGTTGTACTTCCCCGGTTCCGGATAGCCGCCCCAGACTCCGCTGCGGAGCACCTCCAGCATGATCGCCTCATCTTTGCCGTCGAAGACGGGCCAGGCTGGAAACTCCCCTGATCGAACCGTGGTGCCACCTGCAATCGCCAACTGCTCGCTCATCGTCCCTCCTTCACTTTCGAAGACGCTTGCTGCGCTACCGCCAGCCCTTCACTCACAATACCCTCCAGGAGTATCCGAATCATCGCGTGTTGCGCGGCACAAGGAACACAACGCTTAACGCCTGACGCCCGTGATGCTGATGCCGCGCGCGATCACCCGCTGCGCGAGCGCGAAGACGATCAGGAGCGGAGCGAGGGCGACCACAGAACCAGCGAGCAGCAGGTGCCACTGGCGGGCGAATTTGCTCACGAACCCCGAGAGCCCTACGGGGAGCGTCATCGCGGAGGGGTCAGGGAGGTAGAGGAGCGGTCGGAGGAAGTCGTTCCACATGTAGATGAAGTGGAAGACAGCGACGATGGCGAGCGCGGGGGCGCACATCGGCAGGATGATGCGAGCGAAGATATGCAGCTCGTTTGCACCGTCGACGCGGGCCGCATCGACCATGTCGCGCGGCAGGCCGAGCATGAATTGACGCAACAAGAAGATGTTGAATGCGCCTCCACCCAAGAACCACGGGAGGAGTATCGGCAGCGGCGTGTTGATGAGTCCGAGCTTCGCCCAGACGATGTACTCGGGGATGATCAACACCTGGTACGGGACGAGAATCGTGAGCAAGACCATGCCGAACGCAAGTCGACTCCCGCGCGCGTGCAACACCGCGAACCCGTACGCGCAGAAGGCCGAGGTGAGGGTGGCACCGATGGTGCCGACGATCGCGATGAAGGCAGAGTTGAAGAACCATGTTGCGATCGGTGCGCGTCGGAAGACCTCCGCGTAGTTCTCCCACTGAGGCTCGGCCGGGAAGAGGGTGAAGGTCCCGGTGGCGATCTCCGCTGGCGTCTTCAGGGACGTGCCGAGCTGCCAGATGAAGGGGAGCAGGAAGAGGAGCGAGAAGAGGGTGAGCGCGGCATAGATCGCTACCCGGCCCGGCGAGATCATCGGGATCGTCCGGGCGCGATCAGTTGTCATAGAAGACCCAACGTTTGGACAGCCTGAAATTCACGATCGTGAGCAGCAGGACGATCGCGGTCAGGAGCCACGCCACCGCCGATCCGAATCCGAAGTCGAGGTTCCGAATCAGCAGCCGATAGATCAAGAGTGCGACCGACATCGATTCGTTGGCCGGCCCGCCGCCGCCGCCTGAGACGACATAGGTTTCGGTGAAGAGCGACAGGCCGCCGATCAGTCCGATCACAAGGTTGAAGAAGAGCGTGGGCGAGAGGAGCGGCAGCGTGATCGAGAAGAAGCGCCGGAAGCGTCCGGCCCCGTCGCACTCACATGCCTCCAGGATGTCCTTGGAGATCTGCTGTAGCCCTGCGAGAAAGATCAGCGTCATCCCGCCGGTGCCGGCCCAGATCAGCATGAAGATGATTCCCCAGCGCACCGACTCCGGCTCGTTGAACCAGGCCGGGCCCGCGACACCGACGATTTCGAGCGCCCGATTGACGAGCCCTTCGGAGCCGAGGATCCAGCGCCAGAGTGCGGCGGTGGCGACGCCCGCGACGACGGTGGGGAGGTAGAAGGCCATGCGGAAGAGCGCCATCCCCTTCACCTTCTGGTTGAGGAGCATGGCAAACGCCAGCCCGATGATCAGCTGCATCGGGACGGCGATGACGGTGATCATCACCGTGTTGCTGAACGCCTTCAGCACGATCTTCCCCTTGCCATCGAGATCGGCAAGATCTGCATAGTTGTCAAGGCCAACAATGGTGGGCGTGCCGCGGAGGTTCCACTCCATGAACGAGAGTGCAAAGGATGCGATCAGTGGCGCGAGGGCGAAGAGCAGGAAGCCAACGACGAACGGCGCAATGAAGAACCAGAACCAGCGTTCCTCGACGCGCTGGAGCACGGGAAGCGGAGCGAAGAGGGAGCGGAACCGGCCAAGCCGGCCCGCCCCCTCATCAACCCGTTGCATTGCGCGTATCGATCAACCGCCGAGGCGGCTCGACATCGTGATCACTGGAGCGGTGCCGCCGAGGTCGACTGTTCGACCAGCGCGTCGAGATGCGACTGCCAGTCGACCTGCGTGTCCGCGGTGAACGCCTCTTCGAATCCGGCACTCACAACGTCCCAGAAGCCTACTGACCACTCTCCCTTGATCGGCTCCAACGCAATGTGCGCATTCCCGATCTTGGTGATCTCGCACTTGCTGAGCGGCGGCTGTTCCGACACACAGTAGACATCGTCGAGCACAGCCGAGATCGGCGAGCTGTTGTAGCCCGCGGTCGCGTCGCGCTTCTGGCCCTCGATGTCCGTGAGGAACTTCACGTACTCCCAGGCCCAAGCCTTGTTCTGGGAGCTTGCTGACACACCGAATCCGGATGCGGCGCCCTGGATCTTGCCGTTCCCCTCGACGGGGACGGAGACCGCATCCCATTCGAATGCGCCCGCGGAGTTCGCAATGATCGCAGGAGCCTCCCAGGTTCCGGAGATCAACATCGCAACGTTGCCTGCAGAGAAGTTCTGTTCGCCGGCAGAGTCTGCGTCAGAGAGACCGCCGAACTTTGCGCCGGGCTCCCAGTTCATCACGGCCTCTCGGCTGAGGTCGTCGAGCGTCTTGAGCGCATCGGCACAGCCTGGGCCGTTGTAGGTGTACTCGGTTGCGGCCGAGTCATCGTTGCTGAGCTCACATCCGTACATGCGCATCCACGCAACGTACTGTTCGGTCCAAGCCAGCGAGAGACCAAAGCGCTTGATCGACGTGTCCGTGGTCTTGCGAGCAGCATCCACGAACTCGGCGATCGTCCAATCGTTCGTCGGTTCGGCGACGCCGGCCGCCTTGAAGATGTCCTTGTTGTAGTAGACGAAGTTGAACGGCAGCACGCTGTTCGGCATCACCAGCTGCGAGCCATCGAGCTGAAACGACTTCAGGAGTGCCTCTGGATAAGGGCTCAAGTCATACCCGTCTGCTTGGATGAAACTGTCGAGCGGCTCGAAGGCTCCGGCAACTGCAAACTGCGTGAAGCCGGTGTCGGTATCCGTCCAGATCACGTCGCCGGCGGTCCCGGCCACGATCTGTGGGAGCAGGGCATCGATGTATTCGGCTGTCTGCACGATCTCAATCGTCACATTGGGGTGCAGGGAGGTGAATTCGGCTCCCTGTGCCTGTCGGTACTCAAGTTCCGCCTGTCCACCCGCGTTGTAGATCTGGACGGTGAGTGTCACCGGGTCGGTGGTGAGCCCTCCAGCAGGGCTCTCGGAACTCTCCGAGCCGCCGCATGCGGCGGCGATCAATCCGACGACCAACGCAACTGCGGTGGTGCGCCGCCATGAAGACTGTGCCATTGCCTCCTCCTCCTCATATCCGCCCGAAGGGCGAGCGCCCTCGGTGCCCTCAAGGCTTCCACAGGCCGCTGCGGCGCAGCGCCCCTGTTTCGCGCTGCGCGCTGACGGGTGCGTCTATCCTGATCGGATGAACTCCGCCTCCAACACGCCGCCCACGTATATCGAGAGCGTGAGCAACCCCCTGGTCAAGGAGCTGCGTGAGCTTCGCACGCCGAAGGGGCGCAAGGAGCAGCGTCGCTTCCTCGCGGAGGGGGAGCGGACACTCGCAGAGGCGGCTCGCGCGGGGTGGCACGCGAGCATCCTGCTCGTTGGGCCGGGAGGAGAAGGGACCAAGCTGTTAGCGGACCGTGTCGTCAACGTCTCGCGAGACGTCCTCTCGAAGGTGACCGGTCGCGAGAACCCACAGCCGCACCTGGGCGTATTCGCGGAGCCCGAAGCCGAGACGCAGGGGCTGCAGCAGATCGATCCATCAGCTGCGACGCGATGGCTGATGCTCGAAGGCCCACGCGATCCTGGGAACCTCGGAAGCTGCATCAGAAGCGCCGACGCCGTGGCCGCGGGCGGCGTCATCTTGGTTGGCGATACCTGCGATCCCTATAGCGTGGAGTGCGTTCGCGCCACGATGGGCTCGATCTTCTCGGTTCCGATCTTTCGCCTGAGCGACGCGGACGCGCGCGAACTTCTTGCGCGTTGGCCGGGCGAGAGCGTGGCGACGGCGGGTGATGCACCTTCGGACTATGCCGCCATCGAGTACCGCGCCCCCGCGATGGTTGTCGTGGGCACTGAGGCGGATGGCCTGTCGCCAGCGCTGCGCGCGGCGTGCGGTGTGGCGGTGAGCATTCCGATGCTCGGTCGCGCCGAGAGCCTTAACCTTGGTGTTGCCGCGGCGATCACGCTGTACGCCGCCGAACGCGCCCAGCGATAAGGAGAGCGTCATGCCACGGAGCGAACGGGCCGCAAGCCTCGGGATCACGATCGGTCGCTTCGGACACGGTCCGCGCAACGCGATCAGCGATGTGCGCGGCGTGCGCGTCGCTGCCGAGACCCTGGTTGCCGGCGACGGCGAACTGGTGCGCGGACGTGGACCGATTCGAACCGGCGTGACTGCCATCCTGCCGCAGGCACTGGAGTCCATGGGACATCCGCTCTTCGCCGGAACGCATCGACTGAATGGGAACGGAGAGATGACGGGCCTCGAGTGGATACGCGAATCTGGGTTCCTCACCACGCCGATCTGCATCACGAACACCCACTCCGTCGGCGTGGTTCACGACGAGATGATCCGTTGGTCGCTTGACAACGTGCGCGGTGCCCCTGCATGGAGCCTCCCGGTCGTCGGCGAGACGTTCGACGGCGTCTTGAACGACATCAACGGCTTTCACATCACGTCGGCGCATGCACGCGCCGCGCTCGACGCCGCCGCTGCACTTCCTGTCGGTGCGCCGGTGCCGCGCGGCAACCAGGGTGGGGGCACAGGGATGATCTGCCACGGCTTCAAGGGCGGCAACGGCACCTCGAGCCGTACCCTTCCTGCGGAACTCGGCGGGTACACCGTGGGCGTGTTCGTGCAGGCGAACCATGGTCGTCGCCATCGGCTCACCATTGCGGGACGCGTCCTCGGCGCCGAAGGCGGCGTGCTCGACACCGCCATGTATCCGCTCCCCTGGAAGGCCGCTCCAGCTGCAACGCCAACAGGGACGAGGCCGACGTCGTCACCCGACGATCCGCGCGGCGGCGCCGGCTCGATCATCGTGATCGTGGCCACGGATGCACCGCTGCTGCCGATGCAA
>CAINCM010000214.1 GCA_903847005.1 uncultured Chloroflexota bacterium
CGCTCAGTCAAGAGGAGATGCGTCGCATCGTGGACCTCCTGGTGAAGCGCATCATCGGTCAGCTGCGCGAGCAGGGGCACGAGCTCAGCATCACGGACGCTGCAGGTTGCGTGGGACAGCGAGTACTACCTCGGCATCGCGGTGGGCGGTTACGACGATCCGATCGCCGGCACGGCAACCGATCCCGATACGGACAACGAGATCCCGCGCAACTACTCGTTCTTCCCCTTCTACCCCGCGCTGATTCGGATCGTCGCGGTGCCGCTCTCGCTGATCGGCCTCAACGCAATCGCCACGGCGACGCTCGCCGGGCTGATCATCACGCTGCTCGGCACGCTCGCCGGGATCTTCGCGCTCGACGACCTGATCCGTCGACGTTTCTCGAAGATCGATCGGGAAGGTGCCGAGGCGACGAGCCTTTCTACGCGCGCCGTCACCTACCTCTTGATCTTCCCCGGCGCGCTCTTCTTTGCCCAGATCTACACCGAGGGGCTCTTCATCGGGCTCGCCTTCGGAGCGATGGCCCTCGCCATGCGTGGGCGCTGGGCCGTCACCACCGCGCTGGCGACGGCGGCGGCGCTGACCCGCGCCCATGGTGTCCTCTTGGTGATACCGCTCGCGATCATCTGGTGGGAGAGCGGTGGCGGCGCGACGATCGGCGCGGCACTCGAGGATCTACGTCGACGCAGGCTCGCGCCGACGTTCCGTGCCGTGCTTCCGCTGCTTGCGATCGCCCTGCCCGTCGTCGTCCACCTGCTCTGGCGCACGTCGGCCCTCGGCGAAGGCTGGGCCCGTCTGCAGGAGTTCTACTTCGGTCGCGGCTATCTCTCCATCACCAAGAGCATCGCCTCCCTGGTGGAAGGAGCCGCCTATGCGTGGGAGTACGGACGCGAGGCGCTCGTGACATATGTGCTCGATCGGGCCTCGTTCCTCTTGGCGCTCGTCGGCTCGCTGGCGCTGCTGCGCAGCCGACAGATCGCGATCGCCGCGTTCAGCCTCGCACTCGTCGCGGCGAGCACGTTCAGCGGCGATCACCAGAGCACGATCCGCTACATGGCAATCGTTCCGGCTCTGCCGATTTGGCTCGCCGACCTCGGTCGCCGCGTCTGGTTCGACCGCATCTGGAGCCTCGGCTGCACACTCCTCCTTGCGCTGCTCCTGATGCTCTTCAGCCGCGACTTCTGGGTCGCCTAGTGCCGCGACCGAAGGGTCGCACGACGACTCCATCGGCCCCGCGCGGCAAGATGGGCGTCCCGGAGGGGCGTCGCGCGCGACACGAAGCGCAGGTAGCCGCGGCGGAGCGGTCGGCACGGCTCGGTGGCGGCGCGCTCGTGATGGTCGGCGACTCGATCACCCAGGCGTGGCAGACCGAAGGACACGACACGCTGCTGAGGCCGTATCGAACCGTGAACCTGGGGACGAGCGGTGATCGCACCGAACAGATCATCTGGCGCCTGATGAACGGTGCACTTCCGGAGCGACTCCGCCCGCTCGCCTTCACGCTCATGGCCGGAACCAACAACGCAGGACTCTGCCGGGACAACCCGATCCACATCGCCGACGGCGTGTTGCGGATCATCGAGCTCCTCGATGCGGCGGCGCCGGATGTGCCGATCCTGCTCTATCCGATCTTCCCTCGCGGACACCGCCGATCGTCGGAGATGCGCAAGATCACCTCGAAGGCGAACGACTCGCTCTTGAGTCGCCTCCCACGTCGGCGTCGGCTGATCGTCCGCGACCTTCGCAACGCCTTCCTGGACGACGAGGGAAACGTGAAGCGCAGACTGATGCCGGACTACCTCCACCTGAGCCGCGCCGGATACGAGATCTGGGCCGCCGACATCAAGGCGGCGCTCGCGCGCTAGCGCCAGCCGTCGAGCCGCGCGGTCGCCTCGGCCATCGCCTCGTTGCTCCAGCCGCCGTGCGTGAACCAGGCGACGGCGGTGAGGTCGGGATACTCGCTGTTGAACCCGTCGACGACCGTCGCGATGTCTCCTTCCGTCTCGTTCGTTCCCAGGGTGGGCACGATGCGCGTGTCGGCGCCCGCGGCGGCAATCTTCGCTGCAACGTCGCGCATGCACTCGTCCACGACCCAGGTCGGCTCGAAGCCCCAGTCGCGGAAGTAGCACATCGGCTCGACCTCATCGAGCGCGCCGGCGAACTGCGCCAGGTCCTGTCCCACCTCGGTGAACGACTGCGGCAGGATGAACGCCGCGAGGTGGACGCCTGGACGGATCGCGTCCATCGCGCGCCGGACGCTCTGCACGTGGTCGGCAACCTTCGCCGTGCGCCACGCCTGCCACGCGGCAAGCTCCGGATCGTCTGGCGAGCGGGTGAAATCCAGCGTCAAGGGATCGATCCCGATCTCGCTCGCCGCAAGCGCGCGGCTGACGGGACCGACGTCCATGTCGATGTTGTCGAAGCGCACCCAATCGAGGTCGATCCCGTCCACGTCGTAGGCGCGCACGATCTCCTCGACGATCGACTGTTCGTAGGCGCGCACCTCAGGGTCGATCGGATTGACGAAGTAGGAGTCGCTCTGGGAGCTGAACGGCACCGCGCGACCCTCTGCGGCGACCTGCATCTCCCATTCGGGGTGTGTGACGGCGGCCACTTGATCGTGGAACTGCGGCACCCAGGCGTAGACCTTCAACCCGCGTCGATGCCCCTCCTCGACCGCCGCGGCGAGCGGATCCCAAGCGGCCGCCCCAGACCAGACCGGGGCGATGGCGCTCGCATAGAAGGCGGTGCCGCTCGGCAGCACATCGTCCTCGTCGTGCTTGGCGATGACATGGACCGTGCTCACGCCCGCCGACACGGCACCGTCCATGAAGTAGGCGACCTCCTCCACGGAGTGCCAGCGCTGCAGACGAGCGACGAGGTGCGACTCCGGCCGCGAGGGGGCGCAGCCGAGTGCGGTTGCGGCGAGGACGAGTGCCACGGTGAACGCGACCGTTGCGCTAACGCGTCGCATTCGGTCCGCGCTGATCGTGGCTACTTGTCGACCCCCGTGACGACCACGCCGCGAACGAAGTAGCGCTGGAAGAGAATGAAAAGGACGACGGGGATCGCGATCGTCATGATCGTCGCCGCCTCCGGATAGCCCACTCTTGCCGAATACTGGCTCGAGAAGCGCGAGAGGCCGATGCCCAGCGTCTGCAGCTCTGGTTTGGTCGAAAGGTAGATCAACGGACCGAAGTAGTCGTTCCACGAGTAGACGAAGTGGAAGATCGTCACGGCGATGATCACCGGCCACGATTGCGGAATGATCACGTGGCGCAGGATCTGCCACGGACCGGCCCCCTCGATCTGTGCCGCCTCATCGTGCTCGCGCGGAATCGTCATCATGTACTGGCGAATCAAGAAGACGTCGAAGGCGTTGGCGAAGAAGGTTGGGACAAGGAGCGGCAGCCAGGTGTTCACCCAGCCGAGGTTGAGGAAGAGCATGTATGTTGGAATCAGGGTGACGGTCCCGGGGATGAAGATCGTCGCAATCATCACCTGAAAGAGCTTCCCGCGACCGGGGAAGCGCAGCCGCGAGAATCCGTAGGCGACCAGCACGCAGCTCACCACCGTTCCGATCGTGCCGACGATCGCGATGATGATCGTGTTGAGGAGCAGCCGCGGATAGTCGAGGATCTCCCAGACCGTCCCGTAGTTGTTCAGCGTCGCCGAGAACTCCCATGCGTTTTCGAGCGTGCGCCACGAACCCTGCCAGACCTCGGTGGCCGAGAGATCGGTCGGATCGGCCAAGAGGCTCTCCTGGCGACCCGGCTTGACGAGCACCATCTCTCGGAAGGTTCCATCCGCCTCGGGCACCAGCACGACGGGGCGATCCTTTCCGTCGACCTCGACCTGTTTCGGTCTCGCTGGGTAGAGCGGCGACCCTGCGGCATACACCTGGTCGGGATCCTTCAGGCTGATCGACGCGAGATTGAAGAGCGGCGCGAAGAAGAGGAAGGTGAGGATCGCAACGAACGCCGTCGCAAGGATGCGACGTCGCGCGCTGATGCGGCGCGAAGACTCGACGTAGGCCGCGGCGGCCGCCTTCGGGCTCAGACCTTCCGTCACGCTCACTTGTCGCCGCCCGCGTAGTAGACCC
>CAINCM010000215.1 GCA_903847005.1 uncultured Chloroflexota bacterium
ATGCCGATCTCGATGCGCGTGCCGCTCCCGTAGACGAGCGGCGAGATCCTGCCGAGCGCATGCTGTGCGCTGCGCAGTTGCGGTGCAGCGGCGTTGCTCGTCAACGCAGGCCAGTGCAGATGCAGCGTGCGCGGCACGCTATGAAGCAGCGATCCGGCCGTTGCGGATCGCCTCGCGCGCACCACGCCCTTCAATCAAGTCAATCAACACAGACGTGCCGCGTCGTGGACCGGCCTGCAGCTGCACCTCCATCCGTCGACCCACAACATCTGCGCCAACGCGCAGCCAGTCGGCGGTCCTGCAGCCGAGTGCAAGATCGCTCAGCGCCGGGCTTTCGCCGTCGAGCATCGCAACAATGGACGAGCCGGCGCGTCGCGCGCGCGCCGCCAAACGTTCCAGCGCATCTGTGCGAACCTTGCCGCGTACTCCTGCGCAATCCAACACAATGAGATCTGCAGCATCTGCAGAGAGGATGCTCCCCGCCATCTCCAGCGCCTCATCAACACTGCGCGGCGCAATGATGGGGAGCGAGTTGATCAGCACGCCACGCGATGCAGCTTCGAGTCCGTCGAACGTGTGCGACGCGTCGATCCACGCCGCCGCACCACCAACACCCTGCGTTGCGGCGAGTGTGCGCAGTGCGAGCGTGGTGCGACCAGAGCCCATGGGGCCGCGCAGCAGCGTCAGGCCGTCTGGGATGCCGCGCGCGCCGAGGAGTGCGTCGAGCCCGGCGAAGCCGCTCCCCCGCACCAGCACGCCGCGGAGCTGCGGATCGCCGACGACCCGCCCGCGCCGGATGACCCCCGGACCCCAGCGCTGCTGGATGCGGGCAACGGCCTCAGATGCTGCGGCAGGCTCTCCCATTGGACGGGGGAGTATAGAACATCTGTTCTATCCTGCCGAAGGGGGTTCCCTGCGGTGGGCGGCCCCGCCCACCGCAGGATTGGCCGGAAGACGGACCCTACTTCTTCGGGTCGCCGTCACCCGCCTGGAAGAGACCGAGCGCGCCGCGCCCCACGAAGTTGAAGGCGTGGGTCACGATCGGATAGAGGCCGTCTTCCGCCATCGTGAACTCCACGAAGGCTCCCTGCGCTGGCGCAAGGTCGACCGCCTGCGATCCGTAGCGTCCTGCGTTTCCAACGCGCAGCTCCACGCCCTCCTTCACGACCCGGTCGAAGATCGTTCCAACGATGTGGAACGAACTGTCGACACTGGGTCCCGCATTGAGGACGAAGACGCGCACACGCTTCCCGGTCTCGATCCTGATCGGATGGTCTTTGTACTGGTTCGCCACACCGTTGAAGAGGATGAAGTCCGGAGCCGGAGCTGCCGCCATCGCCTTCTCGAGCGATGCCGGCTCGCCCTGCGGGCCCAGATACCATTCGCTCTGGACGATCGCAAACTCCTGGTCCACTTTCGAGAGACCCTCGGCCGGTTCGACGATCATCATCCCGTACATTCCGTTGGCAATGTGATGGAGCGCGGGCGACGTGCCGCAGTGGTACATCCAGACCCCGGCAAACTCCGCGCGGAACTCGTACAGCTTCTCCTCGCCCGGCTGGATCGAGGTCATCTCGTCGTTCCATGCCACAAGCGAACTGTGGAAGTCGATGCTGTGCGCGAGCTTGTTCGACTTTGGATTGATGAGATGGATCCGCACAAGGTCGCCCACCTTCACGCGGATCACCGGTCCGGGCACAGAGTCACCGAACGTCCAGACCGCCTGTTGGTAGCCTTCCGCGATCGTCATCATCTTCTCGTACATCACGAGATCGATGTTGTGCGTCGAGCCCTTCAGTCGATCTGGTGCGGTTGCATCGCGTGGGAAGTAGCCCGGTGCGTTCGGATCGCTCGGGACGTCCGTCACCGGTCCCGGGCCACCGTGGCTGTCCGCGGCAGCCACCGCGGCGCCCCCGATGCTGAACGAGCCGGTCATCCCAGCCGCCGCATGCCCCGGAATCGAACAGAGGAAGGTCGTCCCTCCCTCGGGGATGGTCAAGGTCGCGGTCACCGTCTTCCCAGCCTCTGCGGCAATCGTCTGGCCGTCTGGAAGCGTGATGTCATGCGGTGCCGAGCCCGTGTTGACAAGGGTGACCTCGTAGTCTCCCGCCGCCGAAACCTCAAGCGTCGACGGCTTGAACCCAAGGTCAAAGGCCTCGACGCTGATCGATCCGTGCACCCCCGAATGGGCGACCGTGCCCTGATCGGCGGTCGACGGTGAGCTTGTGCTCGGCCTGAGGGAGACCACGATGAGGAAACCCATCGCGATCAGCGTGAGGACTGCGATCGACTTGAGTCCGAATCGCAGGAGGCTGCCAACCTCGCTCTGCTCGGCGTCTAGTTGGTGATAGGTCTGGGACATGCCCGACTCCTTTCGCCTCGTGCTCGGCATCGAGCTCGTGGAGTCGCGAATGCCCTGCCGAGCGACACCATGAACGTAGACCTACCCGTTCGGCGCCGCTTTATCTGAGTGGCCGGCTTACATATGAACGCGACCGTGGCGCAAGGCTGGTAAGACGTTGCGTTTCAGGTGCCCCTCAGTCCGAGCGCGCCAGCTCCTCTGCGGCGATCCTTCCAAGAACGCGCCGGTACTCGATCGAGGCCTGGTCCGGCCCGGCGATGTGCAGCTCTTCAGAGAGGTCGATCGGGAGCTGCTCCGGCCGCTGCGATTCGGTGATCGGCCGGTCCTGATCCAAGATCAACTCCTGGAACTTCGCCAACTCGTCGTCCGCTTCCGGCTCCATGCGATAGCTGCGCGCATTCCAGGTGAAGGTGCGCGTCTCCTTTGCAGAGAGTGGCGATGCGGCAATGAACAAGATGAAGCGATTTCCTTCGGGGAGCTGCTGGTCCAGCGTCACTGAGTACGGCAGGTGCACCGTGTACGTGGTGGGATCGCGCTGCACCTTCGTTCCCGGTGCCGCATCGCCTTTCACGCTCGTCTGCGGCTCCTCGAGCGCGATCTGGAACCGGATCGTTTCGTCATCACTCTCCACCACGTGATCTGGGCTGAGCGGCTTGGCGCGATCGCCCAAGATCCCTTCATGCACCCAGGGGAAGTGACTGAAGTCGATGAAGTTCTCGATGCGTCGCGCCGGCGAACTCTTCCAGTCGTAGGTGCTGATTGGAATCGTCCGCAGCTTCGGATCCCCCCACCACGGCACCTCCGGCAGCGGATA
>CAINCM010000216.1 GCA_903847005.1 uncultured Chloroflexota bacterium
AGTGCAGGGGCGAGCGCGAGCGAACGTGCACGCGCGATCATCGCAATGGACTCGAAGGGGATCGTGCACGACGGTCGCACCGATCTCACCGACGGGAAGAGCGAACTTGCGATCAGCAGCGAGACGTTCGAGGCGCTCGGCCTTCGCTCGCTGAGCGCAGCGGCAGAGCTCGAGGAGATCGTGAAGACGGTCGCACCGACCGCGTTGATCGGAACGAGCGGACAGGCCGGTGCGTTCACGGAGGCCGCGATCCGTGCGCTCGCGGCTGCAGCGCCCGCGCCGCTGATCTGGCCGCTCTCCAATCCGACCTCATGCGCCGAGGCGACGCCAGAGCAGATCCTTGCATGGAGTGGCGGGCGAGCCCTTGTGGCGACCGGCTCTCCGTTTGCGCCGGTCACGAGCGACGGCACGACGCATCCGATCAGCCAGGCAAACAACGTCTATATCTTTCCGAGCGTCGGGCTCGCGGCGATCGCCGGACGACTTCACACGATCCCCGACGAAGCCTTTCTCGTGGCGGCGGAAGAGCTCGCCGCCCTCACGCCGCCCGGTCGCGACTCCATCTATCCGCCGGTTGCACAGCTCCGCTCCATCAGTCGAACCATCGCGATCGCCGTGGTGCGCGCTGGTGTGGAGGCCGGTTGGGCGCCGACCGTCCCCGCAGATCGCATCACAGACCTGGTCGACGCCGCGATGTGGAGTCCCGCGTACCGGCCGTACCTTCCTGCCTGAATCGGAGGGGGCGATAGGATTAGCGCAATGAAGATCGGTGTTCTCTCTGAACGACTCCCTGGCGAACGCCGTGTGGCGCTCGTCCCAGACGCGGCCGCCAAGCTGATCGCCGCAGGGCACCAGGTTGTCGTCGAGCGCGGGGCTGGCAGCGCCGCTGGCTTCCTGGACGCCGCATACGAGAAGGCCGGCGTCACCCTGGTGGCGGATCTCGCCGCGCTCGCCGCCGCAACGCCCGACGTGGTGGTGAAGGTGCGCAAGCCGACCGCAGACGAAGTGGCCGCCCTTCCAAAGGGCTGCACGCTCATCTCGCTCCTCACTCCCGGCGCGAACGAAGAGATCCTTCCGGCGCTCGCCAGCGCGAAGATCACCGCACTCGCGTTGGAGCTGGTTCCGCGCATCACACGCGCGCAGTCCATGGACGTGCTCTCCTCGCAGAGCGGCGTCGCCGGTTACAAGGCGGCACTCATGGGCGCTGCCGCACTCGACAAGTTTCTTCCCATGTTGACCACTGCCGCAGGATCCATCGCTCCGGCGAAGGCGTTCATCCTCGGCGCCGGTGTCGCCGGTCTTCAGGCGATTGCGACCGCGCGTCGACTCGGCGCCGTGGTCTCGGCATTCGACGTGCGCGGCGCGGCGGGCGAACAGGTGCGATCGCTCGGCGCCCAGTTCGTGGAGCCTGCAGCGAAGGCAGAGGGCACCGGCGGCTATGCGCGCGCGCAGACAGACGACGAGACCGCGCAGAACGCGAAGATCATCGCCGCGCACATCAGCGGACAAGACCTCGTGATCACCACCGCGCTGATCCCCGGTCGCAAGGCCCCGATCCTCGTCACGGATGCGATGCTCTCCACCATGCGCGCCGGCTCCGTCGTCGTCGACCTCGCCGCCGAATCGGGCGGGAACGTCGAGGGCGTGGTGGCAGGTGAGACCGTGGTCAAGCACGGTGTGCACCTCATCGGGGCGACCAACGTTCCCGCCAGCGTGCCGCTCCATGCATCGCAGATGTTCTCCACCAACGTCCGTACTCTGATCACCCACCTCACCGCCGAGGGAGGCGCGCTGAAGATCGACACGGCGGACGAAGTCACCGGCCCCATGCTCGTCACGCATGCGGGCGAAGCTGTGAAGCGATAGGAGCGTCGAGATGTTCAGTGTGATCGCAACGGCACTCGGAGCGGCAACGGTCGCCATCACGCTGTTGAGCGGCTCGAGTGCGACCGCGGCAAGCGGCACCGTGGGCGGCACGCTGGTCGATGCGCAGATCGTGGAGGTCTACGTCTTCCTGCTCGCCGCGTTCACCGGCTACCAGATCATCACCAAGGTTCCGCCGCTCCTGCACACGCCGCTGATGGCGGCGACCAACGCGATCTCCGCGATCAGCCTCGTGGCGAGCCTCGTCATCGCGGGCGCCGAGC
>CAINCM010000217.1 GCA_903847005.1 uncultured Chloroflexota bacterium
TCGCTCCGATACGGCTGGGCGGAAACCGTGATCGAGAAACCGCACTCCGCGGCCTGATCTGCGATCGACTGAGCGGCGCTGAGGCGCGAGCTGACGCCGTCGCGAACCAAGATCTCCGCCTCTAGGCGCGTCCCAAGCTTTGCCAGCACACCGTCGCTCTCCTCTTGCCACCCGTCGGCGAGCAGTGCGCTGCGAGCTTCGCTCCGGTTGAGGGTGGCCTCGGGGACACTCGTCGACGGGAGCGCCCACGATCCCGGCGTGATCGTGCTGCTGACCGGGAACCCAGAGCCGCTCGCCGCGCTCTCCGCGATCTGATCGAGATCTACGCATGAGCTCAGTGCCGCGCGCACCACGCCATCCGCGAACGGCCTGCCTGGTCGCAGATTGAAGGCGAGATACACATATCCCCGCGAAGACGGCCCCTTCAGGAGGGTTGCCCCGTCGCGCAGGCTCAGGTCCGCAACGCTCGTGCCACTCAGATGCGGCACCCAGTCGACCTGGGAGGACTGGAACGAAGCGACGGCGGCCGACTCGCTCGGCATCCTGTTGATTCTGATGCTGCTGATCTTCGGCACACCGAGCGCGAACGACTTGAAGCTGTCGAGGCTCATGCTGGACCCCGGGGTCCTCTCGCTGATGCGGTACGGCCCTGCGCCGATCGGCGTGAGCTGGATGTCGAGGAGCGGATACGCAACCGCCAGCTGGCTCTCCGCTGGTGCCAGCAGATATGCCTCGAGCGTGGTGAGTCGCGAATAGAGATCTCGAGCATACGACTCGTCGTTTCGCGTCACGACCGTCGGCCTGCCGCGATTGACCGCTGGAAAGATGCGCACATCCGGGAGCGGCAGGCCCGATGCGCTCAGCACCCGCTCCATTTCGCCGACATACGGCGCATAGAGGCACGTCCCGTCGCCGCTGAAGGCGCACGCGGTTGCATCGAGTTGCGCAGCAATGTTCTCACGTGTCACGGTGATCAGTGTGCGATCGGCGCCACTGATGCTCTCCTGGAAGCGCCGCAGCGACTCCTCCACCGAGACCTTGGGCAGGATCGGGATGGTCATCCCACGCGTGCGCCATGGAGCCCAGCTGGAGATGAGGCGAAAGCGGACACTGCTGGAACTCTCCGACTCCACCGCCTCCAGGTGCGTCCTCACAACGTCGCAGATGTCGGGGGCGAGCGGACACTGGCCGCTCTTGGCGAGTTCGTAGGTGAAGACGACGTCCTCGGCGGTCAGCGGCGAACCGTTGTGGAAGATGAGTCCGGACCTCAGCGTGACCTGCACCGTGGTGCCGCCTGCCGATGTGAGCGGCGGTCCCTCCGCCAACAGTGGTTGCGGAAGGAGCGTCGCGTCGGGCCGGTAGAGCCCTGCGTGGACCAAGCCGCCAACAAACGCAGATGACTCGTCTTCGTATGCGGCGCTTAGGTTGAGCGGCTCGTCCGTCAGTGCCACGCGGAGCGCCGCCCCGCCAACGATCGAACAGGCGGCGCTCGACAGCGCGATGAGCAGCGCTGCAAGCACGGGGGCGATCGTGCGTCCGATCATGCCGTCAGCTGGTCGTATCCCGCCGCGTCGAGCAGCACATCGAGTTCTGCCGGATTGCTTAGTTGCACTTCGAGGAGCCAGCCCGAACCGTATGGATCAGCGTTGATCGACTCCGGAGCGCTCGAGAGGCCCTCGTTTCGAGCGAGCACGCTCCCAGAAATCGGACTGAAGAGATCGCTGACCGCCTTGACCGATTCGACGGCGCCGAAGACCGCAAACTGCGTGAGGGTGGCCCCGACGGCCGGAAGGTCGACGAAGACGACGTCCCCGAGCTCGTTCGCCGCATGTGCGGTGATGCCGATCACCGCACGGTCGCCCTGCACGCGCACCCACTCGTGCTCCTTTGAATATCGAAGTTCATTCGGTGAACTCATGGCTCCCCTCCTCTGTTGCCTATGCTCTTGTCGTCCGCTTCGGCACGAATGGTACGCCAGTCACTTCTGCGGCGATTCGCTCACCGCGAATGAGCACGTCCAACGGCTCGTGCAGAGTAAATGGAGCGTGAGCGGCATCGAGGTCCGCAAGCGCGATGGGGTAGCCGAGCGTCGGTGAGTGTGTGCCAGATGTGATGTGGCCGACGAGACCCCCACCCGGCCGGTGCACTTCATGTCCTTGACGAGCGATCCCTCGCCCCGTCACCTTGAGCCCGA
>CAINCM010000218.1 GCA_903847005.1 uncultured Chloroflexota bacterium
AGGAGGACCGCATCGATTCTCGACTCGAGTGCTGACAGCGCATCTTCCACGCGTGCGCCGCGAAGATCGAGGCGCGCCGTCGCGTCCGGAGAGGCGGCAGGGCGCCGCAGCGGAACGTGCTGATTGACTCTCCTTCCAAGGTTCGATGAGATCTCGTGTGGCTCGACCACGATGCGCATCGAACCGAGCGCAATCATCATCCTCCCGTCGCTGAGGAGGTCGATGACTTCGCCGCGCGTGCCGCTCCGCATCTGCACCTCGTCGCCGACCGCCGGCGCGTCCCCTGATACGCCTGCGTCGCCCGCGACGGCGGCCGGTTGAGGACGGGCGTCCAACGCGTCACGGAGCGTCTCGGCAGCGGTGTGCACCTCGGGCGTGATCGCCCCCTCGCGAAGCGCCGAACGCAGACGCTCCACCTGGCCGAGCAGCAGCTCCGCCGCCGCTGTCGCTTCGGCACTCGCACGCTCTCTCGCATCGCCCAACTCCTCCGCCGCGCGCTTGCGCAGCTGGACTGCCTCTTGCAGCGCCTCCTCCGCGCGTCGCTGGAGCCCCTCCGCAACGCGCTGTGCTTCCCGAGCCGCATCGCGTGCCGATGCCGCGGCGGTGAGCGAGGCGTCCAAGGCAAGCCCCTGATCGCTTCGCCGCGCCTGCCCCGCAGCGAGCAGGGGCGCTGGCAGGCCGAGTCGTTCTGCGATCGCGAACGCCTGTGAGCCACCTGGCGTGCCGACGATCAGTCGATACGTCGGTCGCAGCGTTGCAAGATCAAATTCGACGGCACCGTTGACGACCCCTTCGGTGACATGGGCATACTGCTTGAGCTCGGCATAGTGACTCGTCGCCAACAAGCGTGCCCCTCGCAGTCGGAAGTCGTCGATGATCGCGGCGGCAAGCGCCGCACCCTCCGCGGGATCCGTGCCCGCTCCAGCTTCGTCAAGCAGGATGAGATCACCCGGCTCCGCGTTCCGATGAATGCGGAGGATGGAGGTCAGGTGTCCCGAGAAGGTGGAGAGGCTCTGTGCGATCGACTGATCGTCCCCGATGTCCGCCCAGAGGCCGCCCGTGGGCGGAATGCCGGAACCGACATCTGCAGAGATTGGGAGGCCTGTATGGTGCGCGGCGACCAGCAACCCAACCGTCTTGAGGGCAACGGTCTTCCCCCCGGTGTTCGGTCCGGTGATGAGCAGGACTCGATCCGTGGCGTCCAGTTCTAGGTCGATCGGGACGACCGCACCTACGAGCAACGGATGTCGCGCACGTCGAAGCTCAAGCCGATCATCCGAGCGCGTTGTCGCAAAGTTCCAATCGGCTTCCGACGCCAGGTCGGCGGTTGCGCGAGCAAGATCCACGTCCGCGAACAGGGCCCCGTTGAGCCGAAGCGGCTCGACCTCTCCGCTCACAAGCACACTCAGGGCCGCGAGGATGCGGGCTTCCTCCGCCGCCACCGCACTCTCCGCCTCGCGCACGGCGTTGCCAAGATCGACGACCTCGAGCGGTTCGATCCAGATGGTCTGCCCCGTTGCGCTCGTGTCGTGGACGATCCCTGGCACCTTGGACTTCGCTTCGGCGCGAACTGGGAGCACATAGCGACCGTTGCGCAGCGTGACGATCGGCTCTTGCAGGTGAGGGCTGTACGTCTTTGCGTGAGCGAGCCCTTCGAGTCGTGCGCGCAGGCGCTCCAGCGCGTTGCGGTGGTTGGCGCGAAGGCCGCCAAGGAGCGGCGATGCCGCGTCGGCGAGCGTCCCATCGGGATGGAGCGCCCGTTCGAGCTGCCCTCGAAGCGTTCTGCAGAGTGCGATCTCGTCCGCCGCGCCCCGAAGCGCGGGTCCGCCTTCGGTGAGCTCACCTTTGAGGCGTTCAGCGACGCGAAGCGTCTCTGCGACCGAGAAGAGTGCTGCGCCGTCGAGCACGCCACCCTTTGCTGCGCGATCGAGAGCCGGGCGGAGGTCGACGGCGCCGCCCACGTGCGGATCGGTGCCGCGCTGGCGCAGTTCGGCGATCTCTTCCGTGAGCGCCCGTCGGCGCGCCGCAGCAGGATCTCCCAACGTCGGTCGCATGGCGAGCGCCAGCTCGCGAGATGGCGCAAACGCACATCGAACCGCGATCAGCGAGAGGAGCGCGCTCCACTCGAGGCGTTGCAGTGATCGCTCGTCGTACGGCGGCCGAACCGGACTCATCTCGCCCCTATGGGCGCAGGATCTGCTGCAGCTCGACGGGGAGGCTGGCCCCGGCAAGCGACCAGAGCAACGGATAGATCGCATCGCGCAGCAGTCCCGCCGCCTGCGATTCTTGAACGGCCCGCCCCACATCCGCAACCGGGGCGGGCAGCCCAGTCAGCCCAGACAGCGCCTGCATGACGAAGATCACGAAGCTGAAGAGCAAGAGCCCTTGCACAAGCCCGAGGACCGCACCAAGAAGATCGTCAACAAGGCCGAGTCGAATGGTGTGGAGCAGGCCGCGAAGCAGGTTCCCGATGAGCCAGGAGAGCAGCCCGAGGAGCACCCACGATGCACCGACAAGGATGAGCAGGCTGATCAGCACGTCATCCGCGCCTGGGAGAAGCTGTGAGATGACCTCCGCGAGCGGACCACGACCCTGTGCCGCAAGGAAGATCCCCGCAACGGCGGCAATCGTCGAGACGATCTTTCGGGCCGCACCAGCGCGCCATCCAGACCACGTGGCGAGCACCACGCCGAACAGGATCACCGCATCGACGGCGACCGCAAGACTCATTGCGATTCCGCGCCGCGCACCCGCGTGGCGAAGCGCTTCCCCGCGCTCGACGTGAATCGGTTCAGCTGCTCGACAATCTGCTCGTCTAGTTCTGCGGCAACCGATGGCTGGAAGGTGAAGCGAAGCCCGACGGAGCGCTCGCCTGCAGCCATGCCCGCTCCGGAGAAGAGATCGAAGAGTTCGATTTGGGTAGCCAGCGGTGCGCTCTCCCATGCGAGCGAGACCAGGTCGCCCACCGCAACCTCCGCAGGAGCAGCAAGGGCTACATCACGTTGAACGGGAGGAGTGGTTGGCGGCAGCGACACGCGACGCACCGACGGTGCGCCGGCGCTCAGTCCTCGAAGCGCAACCTCAGCGAGGATCAGACGCGGAGACTCGCGCCACTCCGGCGCCCCTGGGTGAAGCTCGCCCACGAGGCCGGCAATCCCGTCGCCTTCCACGCGCGCGACGCGACCTGGGTGGAAGAGCGCGCTCTCCGCGTCGGCAGGAGGCACGTAGCGCGGCGCAACTTCGGCAATCTTGGCAAGCGATGAAATGATCCTCTTGAGTTCATCAAGGTCCCAGTGCCTTGGTGTGCCACCAGGTGCTGCGGCACCGATCTCGCCCCATGCGACAAACGCAAGTCGCGTCCACTCTTGGGGGCCGTCGCTCCCTCCACCGTATCCGCGACCAACTTCAAAAAGCGCGCCGCTCTGCGCACCGTAGCGCACGTTCGCTTCGGCGCGGTCGAGCAGGCTCGGCAGAAGCGAACGTCGCAGTCGGTCATGGTCTGCCGAGAGTGGATTCGCGAGCGTCAAGAGCGTGTGGCTCGCGGCCCCTTCGCTCTCGGCAAGC
>CAINCM010000219.1 GCA_903847005.1 uncultured Chloroflexota bacterium
CGCGGGAACGAGCGCAGCGCTCGCCTCTGAGCGCGCGCGCAAGGAGATGCTTCGCGACGCGCGCATCGAGCGGCGCGGTGGACCGCGCCCACGCATCGGCGCGGACGCACTCTGCGAAGCGCTCCTCATCCAGGGGAGCTCCACGATCTGGGGATATCCCGGCGGCGTGATCCTCCCGCTCTATGACGTGCTCGCCGACCATCCAGGACTCCGACACATCCTCGTTCGGCACGAGCAGGCCGCCGCCCACGCCGCCGACGGTTACGCCCGCGCCTCCGGAAAGGTCGGCGTCTGCCTCGGGACGTCGGGCCCCGGCGCAACGAACCTCGTCACCGGGATCGGCACCTCCATGCTCGACTCCGTGCCCGTGGTTGCGATCACCGGCAACGTGCCCGGCGTCTTGCTCGGCAAGGACGCCTTCCAAGAGATTGACATCACCGGCATCACGCTCCCGATGACGAAGCACAACTATCTGGTGCGCAGCGCGGACGAGATTCCGCATGTGATCGCGGAGGCGTTTCATATCGCGCGCAGCGGTCGACCCGGCCCTGTGCACGTTGACATCACCAAGGACGCGTTGATGGGAGAGACGAACGCGCCGCATCCAACGCAGGCCGAGGTCGAGGCTGGGTTGCCGGGCTACCGACCGAAGATGGACGGCAATGCGCGACAGGTGAAGATTCTCGCCGACGCCATTGCGGCGGCCAGGCGGCCGCTGATCCTCGCCGGGCACGGCGTGCTCATTGCGCAGGGCGAGCGCGAACTGCTCGAGTTGGCCCGCCAGGCGCAGATCCCGATCGCCTGGACGCTGCTCGGCATCGGCGTGGTGGACGAGACCGATCCGCTCGCATACGGCTACATGGGGATGCACGGATGGAAGCACGTGAATCGCGCGATCCAGTCGGCAGACCTGCTCATCGGCATCGGCATGCGCTACGACGATCGCGTCACCGGCAACGTGCGCACGTTCGCACCTTCGGCGAAGATCGTGCACATCGACATCGATCCCGCCGAGATCGGGAAGAACGTCGTTGCAGACATCCCGATCGTAGGCGACGCCAAGCGCGTCTTGGAGGCGCTCCTCCCGATGACGCCGCGCATCGAACCCTCTGCTCGCGACGCCTACTTCTCCGAGCTCGCCGCCTGGCGCAAGGAGAGCGAGAGCTCTGCATGGCACGGCTCCGGCGGCTGGCGCGACGGCGTGCTCTCCGCGGATTTCGTGGTGGAGCGCATCGCCGCCGGCTCGGATCACGACGCGAACCTGACCGCAGATGTGGGGCAGAACCAGATGTGGGTGGCGCGATACGGCGGCTTCAAGCGCGCCAACTCGCACATCTCCTCCGGCGGCCTCGGCACGATGGGCTTCGCCCTTCCCGCCGCGATGGGTGCCGCCATCGGCACGCCCGAGAAGACGTCGTGGGCGATCGCAGGCGACGGCGGGTTCCAGATGACGCTGCAGGAACTGGCGACCATCGTGCAGGAGCGCATCCCCGTGAAGATCGCGCTCATGGACAACAAGAAGCTCGGCATGATCCGCCAGTGGCAGGAGATCGTCTACGCCGGCAACTACCACTCGGAGCAGCTTGCGGGCCCCGACTACCTGAAGCTCTGCGAAGCGTACGGACTCCCTGCATGGAAGGTCTCCGCGCCGGAAGGTGTCGATGCGGCGGTAGCCGCCGCACTCGCGGTGGACGGTCCGGCGCTGATCTGGTTCGAGATCGCCGAGCGGCAGAACGTCTATCCGATGATGCCGGCAGGGAAGGGCCTCTCCGACCTCATCGACAAGTGGGGGGATGACGGAGAGGATGTCACCGAAGGGGCGAGCGGACCGCGCCTCGATCCCACCGATGCGAACGCGCCGAAGGGGGCGGCCGAATGAGCGGCGCGCCGAACAGCGGAGCGAGCGCCGCACCGGCGCGCGCCCTCCCAGGCTCGGGTGAGGCGCGCCGCCACCTGATCGTGGCGATCGTGAACAACCGTCCCGGCGTGCTGAATCGCGTGGCGAGCCTGATGCGCGCCCGCAACTTCAACATCGAGTCGCTCGCCGTCTCCGCGACCGAGCGGAGCGACACCTCGCGCATGACGCTGACGATCGTCGGAGACGAGGTGCACGTGGAGCAGGCGACGAAGCAGCTCTACAAGCTGATCGACGTCCTCAAGGTGCAGGACGTGACCGACGATGCGATCGTCGAGCACGAACTGGCGTTGATCAAGGTCCGTGTCAC
>CAINCM010000220.1 GCA_903847005.1 uncultured Chloroflexota bacterium
CCTGTCCTCTCCGCAGTCGGGCATGAGTCCGATGTGACGCTTGCGGATCTTGTCGCAGACGATCGCGCAGGGACACCGAGCATTGCGGCCGCGCGCCTTTCGCCCAACCTCGAACTGGTTCGGGCGCGCCCGCTTCAACTGCTCGGCCGCGCGTACCAGGAGATGCGACGCAGGCTGTCGGAGCACGCCGCCGAACTCCGTCAAGAGGTTCGATCGCTTCGAGCCGTTGGGCCCGACACGCTGGTCGTGCGCGAGGAGGAGCGACTCGCACTGACCGGAGATGAGCTTGTGCGGGCGGCTCGCCTTGCACTCCGCGTCGCCTCCCAGCAGGTGCGACAGACGCACCAGCTCCTCACCGCACTCTCGCCGCTCGCCATCCTCTCTCGTGGCTACGCCATGGTTCAAGGGGCCGACGGGGCGGTTGTGCGCTCATGGAGACAGGCACCCGCAGGGCGTGAGATTCTAGTGCGGCTCGCGGACGGCTCACTCGTGGCGAGCGTGAAACGTAGCGAGAAGGGGGGGCGAGATGGCGGCAAAGCGATCTAGGCCGGCCTCCGGCGCACTCCCCGAGGACTTCGAGGCGACGATGCGCGAACTTCGCAGCATCGTCGAACGACTCGAATCCGAAGACGGCGGTCTCGAGGCCGCGGTGACCCACTTCGAACGCGGGGTGAGGTTGCAGCAGCACGCCCAGAGACAGCTAGAGGCGGCGCGCCTGCGCATCGAGGAGCTGCTCCCCGAAGGTGGTCTTGCGGAGATCGACGCGGATGACGACGAGGAGGAGGAGTGAGCCCGGAATCGCGCAAGACCATGGATGAAGGGATCGCACTTCGCGCGGTCGGGGCCGACTCGATCCTTGCCCGACTCAACGGTCCAAGCGACCTCAAGGGGCTCTCCGACCACGATCTCACGCAGCTCGCCGAAGAGATCCGCACGGCGATCATCGCAACGACGGCTGTCACCGGCGGCCACCTCGGACCGAGCCTCGGTGTCGTGGAGTTGACGATCGCCCTGCATCACATCATGTCCTCTCCCGTCGATCGCATCGTGTTCGACACAGGACACCAGGCCTATCCGCACAAGTTGCTCACGGGTCGCCTGGCTCGCTTCGGAAGCCTGCGCCAACTCGGCGGGATCGGAGGCTTCCCGCGGAGGAGCGAGTCGCCGCACGACGTGTTCGACGGTGGACACGCCGGCACGGGGATCTCCATCGGACAAGGTCTCGCGCTCGCTCGAGACGTGCGCGGGAGCAGCGAGAAGATCGCGGTCGTTGTCGGCGACGCCGCACTGATGAGCGGCCTCAGCCTCGAGGCCTTGAACGACATCGGTCACCGTCAAACGAAGATGTTGATCGTGCTCAACGACAACGAGATGTCCATCTCGCCGACGGTGGGCGCAATCTCGACCTATCTCTCGAAGGTGAAGCTCTCCGGAGCGTGGCGTGAGAGCAAGAGTCGATACGACCGAATCGTTGGGGCCCTGCCACTCGTTGGCGCGACGCTACTTCGAATCTCGAAGGGCCTTCGCCGTTCCGTCGTCTCCTTTGCCCAGGAGCCCGGACGACTCTTCGAGGACCTTGGCATCACCTATGTTGGCGTCCTCGACGGCCACAACCGCATACAGATGGAGGAGGCGTTCACGAGCGCATTCGCGATGCCGGGCCCGGTCATCGTGCACGTGCGCACCCAGAAGGGTCGCGGCTACCGGCCCGCCGAGGCGGATCCAATCACGTTCCACGGTGCCGCACTGCCCAAGATGGAGGTCGGTGTCGCCACCGATTCGTATGGGAAAGAGGGCGCCGTGCCTGTTGCTCCGACACCGAAGAAGCCGAACTACACGTCGGCGTTCGCTGGCGAGCTCGTTGCTGCGGCGGCGGACGATCATCGGATCGTTGCAATCACTGCGGGAATGCCGACTGGCACGGGGCTCGATCAGTTCGCAAAGGCGTATCCAGATCGCTTCTATGACGTCGGGATTGCAGAGCAGCACGCCGTGGCTGCGGCCACCGGCATCGCCATGGGAGGGGGGCGACCTGTCGTCGCGATCTACTCAACGTTCATGCAACGAGCATGGGATCAGATCGTCCATGACGCCTGCCAGAACGATCAGCCTGTGCTGCTCGGTGTGGATCGCGCCGGCCTCGTGGGGGAGGATGGGACCAGTCACCAGGGGATGTTCACCCTCACGGCACAGCGACAGATCCCGCGACTGCTGATCGCATCCCCGAAGGATGAACAGGAGCTGCGCGCGCTGGTGCGCACCGCGCTGAGCCAAGATCATCCGTTCGCGCTGCACTATCCGCGGGACAGCATCGAAGGCGTTCCTCCTCGCGCGCCGAAGCCGATCCCTGTCGGCAAGGCCGAGACGCTCGCCGAAGGGAGTGACATCGTCATCGTTGGCTTCGGTCCGATTGTCCAGCGCGGCCTGCGCGTGGCAGAGCATCTGCGCGCGAGCGGCCTCTCTGTTGGCGTCGTGAATGCCATCTGGGCGAGCCCGATCGACCGCGAGCTGTATCGCCGCCTCGGGCGGAGTGCCGCGATGATCGTCACGCTCGAGGAGAGCGTGGCGGCGGGTGGATTCGGCGGCGCGGTCGTCGAGTCGCTTGCGGCAGATCAAGCGGCGACCGGAGAGCCAGTTAGCGCAACGGTACTCAGCATCGGCATACCCGCAGGTGCATTCGTCGACCACGGCAGCGTCAGCGACCTGCGGGCGCTGATCGGTCTCGATGAGGCGGGGATCGAGCGACAGATCCGCGCCGCCTGGGAGGCACGCCGCCCTCGTTAGCCCTCGTGCGGTACGCCACCCGAGTGTGCCCGTATGCGATGATGCGGACATGCGCCGATATGGATTCGTCTACAACCCAACAAACGACCTCGCCCTCGAGGCATGGGACGAGGCGGCGGGCTGGTGCGCCGCGCGCGGCATCGAGTGCTGGGGGTACGCAGCAGAGTCGCGTGAAGAGATCGCCTCCGCGCTCCCGGGAAGCGAGGTTCTCATCTCCCTCGGCGGAGACGGCACCTTCTTGCGGGCCGCGGCCGCGGTGGCCGAGTCCAGCA
>CAINCM010000221.1 GCA_903847005.1 uncultured Chloroflexota bacterium
CACGAGCCGTACGTCACGGTGCTCGGCCTCGGCGAGGGCCGCATCACCACCAAGGACGGCAACGTGGAATCGGTCGCGATCATCGGCGGGTTCGTGCAGGTGCGACCGGACCGTGTCCTCGTGCTCGCCGAGTCGGCCGACCTGGCCGCCGATCTGGACGTGGCGGCGATCGAGCGGGCGAAGGCGGCCGCCGAGCAGGCACTCGCGCAGGTCGACCACGCCGACCCCGGCGCGGTCGCCACGGCGCGTGCGGCGATGGCGCGCGCCCTGCTCCACCTGCACCTCGCGGAGCGCCGCCGCCGTCGCGGCTGATCACACAGGCCCTGCTGCCGACTCCCCCTCAGCGCAGGGCGCTCGGTTGGACGCATTGAGGGGAGAGGGGCGAGAATCCACGGATGAGTAACGCACCCGCGCCGAAGCCCTTCTCCTGGGAGTACCGCCCAACGGTGCTGGCGAAGGAGGCCTTTCACATCCGCGGCGGTCGCCCGCTGAGCGGCAGCGTGCGCGTATCCGGCGCCAAGAATGCGGCGCTCAAGATGATGGCGGCATCGGTCCTCACCGGAGAGACGCTGCGACTCCAGAACGTTCCCGAGATCCTCGACATCGAGGTGCTTCGCGACACGCTTCGCGACCTTGGTGTTCGCGTGGATCGCGAGGCGGACGGCACCATGGAGTTGACAGCAGGCGACGTCGAGTGGCTCTTCGTTCCACTCGAGGCGGCGGCAAAGATGCGCGCGAGCTTCATGCTGCTCGGCCCGCTGCTTGCGCGCTTCGGTCGTGTGATCATCAGCAACCCGGGCGGCGATCGCATCGGTCGGCGTCCAGTCAACCTTCATGTGGACGCGATGCGTGCACTCGGTGCAGAGATCGACTATCGCGACGGCTACTACTTTGCCAAGAGCAGCGGCAGACTGCGCGGCGCGGACATCAACTTTCCGCACGTCACCGTCATGGGGACGGAGAATGCGGCGCTCGCCGCCGTGCTCGCCAAGGGGAGCACGCGCATCCACCCTGCGGCCCAAGAGCCAGAGGTGGACGATCTGATCACGCTCTTGAACGGCATGGGCGCCCAGATCCAGCGCACGGCGCCGGACACCATCGAGATCCAGGGTGTCGACGCGCTGCACGGTGCGTCCCACCGAGTCATGCCAGACAGGATCGAGGCGGGCACGTTTGCAACCGCCGCCGCGGTGATCGGCGGGAGCATCGAGATCACAGAGATTCAGCCGGCGCACCTCGGCGCATTCCTGCAGATCCTCGAGCGCATGGGCGTCGAGCACAGCGTGGCAGGCACCACGTTGCGCGTGAGCGGCACGCCAGCGGGAGAGGGTTCCTACAAGGCGGTGGACATCGTCACCTCGCCGTATCCCGGACTCGCCACCGACCTCCAGCCGTCGGCGGGGCTCATGTTGACGCGCGCGGCCGGTGTCAGCAGCATCCACGAAACCATCTTCGAAGACCGACTCGAATGGCTGATCGGGCTCCGAAATTTCGGCGCGCAAGTCGAGATCTTGGACTCGCGCCATGCGCGGATCAGCGGGCCAACCAGATTCACCCCGGCAGAGGCAGACATCCCCGACCTGCGTGCAGGCGCCACGCTCATGCTTGCGGCGCTCGCCGCGCCCGGCGAGAGCAGGATCCACGGCGCGCACCACGTCCGCCGCGGCTATGCGACCATTGAGGAGAAGTTCCGTGGCCTTGGCGCGGAGCTGACGCATGTCAGCGAAGAGGAGAAGAGCCCAGCATGAAGATCGGAATCGACCTCGGCACAG
Source organism: uncultured Chloroflexota bacterium (assembly GCA_903847005.1). Taxonomy (GTDB): domain Bacteria; phylum Chloroflexota; class Limnocylindria; order Limnocylindrales; family Limnocylindraceae; genus Limnocylindrus. Next base: position 1,773 of record CAINCM010000221.1, read on the forward strand.
CCAACGTCCTTGTCTTTGTCCGTGGTCAGGGAATCACGGTGCGAGAGCCGAGCGTTGTCGCGATCGATGCAGACGATCGAATCGTTGCGGTCGGCACCGAGGCGAAGGAGATGGTTGGGCGCACGCCAGGGTCCATCACGGCGATCCGTCCGCTGCGAGACGGTGTGATCGCAGACTACGTGGTAACCGAGGCGATGCTCCGCTACTTCATCAAGAAGGGCACCGCCGGGAAGATCTCGTTCGGGCGACCCGACGTGCTGGTGAGCGTGCCTGCCGGCTCCACCTCAGTGGAGAAGCGCTATGTCCTCGACGCGGCGCGACAGGCGGGCGCGGGGAAGGCGTATCTGATCGAAGAGCCGATGGCCGCAGCGATCGGCGCACAGCTGCCGATCAGCGGACCTTCGGGGAACATGATCGTAAACATCGGCGGTGGCACGGCGGAGATCGCCGTGATCTCCATGTCTGACATCGTCGTGGCGAAGAGCCACCGTGTCGGCGGCAACCGCTTTGACGAGGCGATCGCTCTCTATATCCGCCGCAAGTACAACCTCATGATCGGCGATCGCACGGCGGAACAGGTCAAGCTCGAGATCGGCAGCGCCCTCCCGCTGGAGGAGGAGCTGTCGATGAGCGTGAAGGGGCGCGACATGATCGCGGGCCTCCCGCGCGAGGTGCTGATCACCTCGACGGATATCACCGAGGCGATGGAGGTGCCGCTTCGAAACCTCACGGATGCCATCCGCGGCGTGCTCGAGCAGACACCGCCGGAGCTGAGCGCCGACATCATCGACAAGGGGATCGTTCTCTCGGGCGGCGGCGCACTCTTGCGCAACATCGACCGCCTCATCACCAACGTCACCGGGGTGGCGGCGCATGTGGCGCCGGACCCGTTGAGCTGTGTGGCGAAGGGGACGGGCACCGCCCTCGAACACTTCGACGTCTTCGCCAAGTCG